>JANYKQ010000046.1 GCA_025358115.1 Methanomicrobiales archaeon
CAAATGATCCTCTCAACCCGGATGTCCTGACATATATCGATACTCTCGAGACATCCATACGACAACAACAGAATATCAAATCTGCCAATGGTATTGTAGACCTTCTCAAAACGGCAAATGGTGGAAAACTACCTCAGTCAAAAGCAGAGATCGATTCAATAGTTGCAAAGATTCCCCCGGAAGTCCAGAAAACTGCTGTGCCCTCAAATGTCATGTCCCTGGTGCAGATCCAGCTGGATGAAGGTTTGTCAGAAAAAGTCCGGAATGGTGCTCTTGCCAACATCCAGAAGGTTGTTTCTACCTCTGACCCAACACCGGGGACTAAAGTAACCGTTACCGGAAGTCCGGCCTTTTCAAAAGAGATGTCAACTTCACTCGGAAACGATATGGGCATGCTCATTGGCGGAGCCATGGTGCTGATCATTATTGTGATGGGCATCCTGTTTGCCTATGTCCGTTACCGGTTCATGCCGGTCGTGCTCGTAGGTATTGGCCTTGTCACTTCATTAGGACTCATGGGGCTTGCCGGTATCCAGCTGAACATGGCAGTGGTGGGCGCCTTTCCTGTACTTATCGGTCTTGGGATTGACTATGCTATCCAGTTTCATGCCCGTTTTGATGAAGAGGCACGAAAAGGGACGCTTGATAATGCGGTATTTATGACGGTTACCCGGACCGGTCCTGCAGTTCTCTATGCCATGCTTGCAACCTGCATGGGGTTTTGTGCAATGTTCATCTCCCCGGTTCCCATGATACGTTCATTTGGACTGGTATCAATAATTGGCGTGATGACCTGTTACTGCGTCTCTCTTGTCGGAATGCCAACGGCTGCAATACTTCTCAGGTATAAACCAAAAGGTCCAGCCCCCACGGTCTGTTATGCTGTTGGAGAGGGTGCCTGTTCTTCGTTACCGGTGGAGATTCCCGGTCAAAAAAAGAAAGCGAAATTAAAAGGATCCTTTTCCTATGCCCATTTCCTGACTGAAACCTCCATGAAGATTGCCAAAAATCCGGTGCCGGTGCTTCTCGTTGTCGGCCTTATTGCAATCATTGGTTTCCAGCTTGATGCAATCATCCCTATTGAAACCAATCAGAATGCATTTGTACCAAATGACATGCCGGCAAAGATCCAGATGGATAAAGTCGGCAGGGTCATAGGATCGACCGATTCTGCTGCAATATATGTACAAGGTCCGAGTGTTACCGATCTTGATACGATACGGTGGATGAAGAAATTCCAGGATTATGAGCTCAGCCATCATGCAGAGCTGACACGGGCGACAAGTATTGCGACATATGTCCTTGTGTATAATAATGGCGCGATGCCGGAAACCCAGAGCGAACTGAACACGATACTTGACAAGATCCCGGCTCAGGTCAAGAAACCTTACCTGAGCGGGTCTATGAACGGGGTTATCCAGTTTAGTACAGTAAAACTCCAGTCAACCCAGCAGGCGTCGTTAAAGGAACAGATCATATCAGATATTTCGTTCCTTGAACCCCCGGTGGGAATGACCGTGCAACCAACGGGTAATTTCAATCTCTTCACGTCCCTTATGCACGATCTCTCCTCTTCGAAAGATGAGATGACATTACTGGGTTTTGTCCTGATCTTCATCTATCTCGTTTTGGTATACCGGCATTTCCATGCGGTCACTCCGCTTGTCCCGATTATTGCCATTGTTGGATGGAATGCCGTCGCGATGTATCTTCTCGGCATTGCTTACACCCCGATGACTGCGACCATGGGATCGATGACGATCGGTGTTGCAGCTGAATATACCATCCTTGTGATGGAGCGCTATGCTGAAGAAGAAGAGCGTCTCCACGACCCAATTGCGGCTATCCAGGAAAGTGTACAGAAGATCGGAACTGCGATCACAGTTTCGGGGCTTGCAACATTTTTCGGGTTTTCTGCCCTCTGCCTTGCAAGTTTCCCGATTATCAGCAATTTTGGTATTGTCACCTTAATTGCAGTCGGGTTCTCCCTGCTGGGGGCTATCTTTATCATGCCGGCAGTGCTGTCAGTTATGGGTCAGTTTACATCATGGCTTGATGCAAGAAAGCACAAGACAACAGAATAATTTTTTCCGAACCGTATATCGGTTTTACCGGCACTCTTTCTGAACGTAACCATTTTTTATACATTGAATCCGGTGTCAGAAAATATTAATACGGTCGTAAACAAAGTTTTGATACAAATTTAATTGATTTAAGTCAAGTTAATTTGTTTGAAAAATATTTTAACGGTCAACCGGTGATTTTATGCATATTATGGAAGGATTCCTGCCCTGGCAATGGTGTCTGGTCTGGTGGATTGTCGCCATACCCTGTCTTATGCTCGGGATTTATCAATTAAAAAAGATCCTGGCAAAAGACCGGGAAGCACTTCCCCTGCTTGGAGTAACGGGTGGATTTATTTTTATCCTGTCTTCTCTAAAGCTCCCCTCCGTAACCGGGAGTTCTTCGCATCCCACCGGGACCGGGCTCTCAACAATCTCTTTTGGCCCGTGGATCACCGCAGTAGTCTGTGCAATCGTCCTCCTCTTCCAGAGCCTGTTCCTTGCTCATGGGGGGTTGTCCACACTTGGAGCCAATATCGTTTCCATGGGAATTGTCGGGCCGCTTGTGGGTTATTCTGTATACCGACTGCTCCGGAATACGCCCGTTAATATTTACATTACCGTTTTTCTGGTAACTGCCCTGGCGGATATATTTACGTATGTCACGACCTCGCTCGAACTTGCGCTTGCATACCCGGCAGAGACCGGGGGTTTTTTCAGTTCGTTCATCCTGTTCCTGGGGATCTTTGCCGTAACACAAATTCCCCTGGCAATAGTTGAAGGGGTTGTCCTTGCACTTGTTTTCAAATATATTATCGCACTGAAACCCGATATCCTGATCCGGCTGAATATCTTCTCGGAAGAAAAGATCAACAAAGCACGGAATGAGCAGTCATGAGTTTCAAATATACCCTGGAAATTATCACGATTATTGCGATTCTGGGATTCTGTGCACTATTCCTCTGTACTAATTCTACAATGAATGGTCCGGTATTTGCCGGCTCTGATAGTGCGGGTTCTGGTCTTATTGCCAGACTTTCCGGCATCCCCCTGGAAAATTTCAAACCGCTCATATCCCAGTGGCACCCCCCAAGTGGGGAGATTGAGTCCTGCCTGTTTGCATTCCAGGCCGCAGTTGGGGGACTTATGGTTGGCGGCGTGTTTGGTTTCTGGATCGGACAAAAGAAGAAAGCATAATCGGCACATGGAGTGAGTACTACTATATGTTTGAGGAACTTCTGGAAGATATTGCCCAAAAGAACGGGCTTCGTGAAGTTAACACTTATCTCAAACTCGCCACCGGACTGGGTGCTATTTTTCTCTGTCTTCTCTCAACGAGCTATATCGCTCCTCTTTTTATTGCCGCTTTTCTTACCGGTGCAGTTCTCATCCTTGCCCGGGTGGATGCAAAAACCTATGCAGATCTTTTCCTTTTCCCCTTCTCGTTTGCCATAATGAGCGTAGCCGGTATCATCCTCGTATACGGGGGATACGATATTTTCTGGCAATGGAATATCCTGCCCTCCTTCGCGCTGTCTGTTACCCGGGAGAGTATAAACCAGGGCGCATTTGTCTTCTGCCGGGTTATTGGCGGAATGTCTGCAATGATATTTATTGCCCTGACCACCCCGATGACCGATATTTTCATTGTGTTGCGCCGGTGCAGGGTCCCCGAAGTAGTAATTGACCTGATGATGATCATTTACCGGACTATTTTCATCCTCATGGACCAGGTTATCCAGATTTTCCAGGCACAGGTTATGCGTCTTGGTTATTCCACGTGGAGAGAATCCATCTACTCCTTTGCAGCTCTTTGTGGAGCAGCATTTATTGCCAGCTGGGATGCGGGTGATGACCTTATCCGGGCAATGGATGCCCGCTGTTATGACGGGAAATTTGCCCTGCTGGGAGAAACCCGCCCGGTGGAACGGATGCCCTGTCTTGCGGTCCTGGTATTTCTTACGCTATCGACAGCAGTAGTGATTGTATCGGGTACAATAACCATAATTTAAAGGAGCAGATCATGAGCAGCATCATACTTGAAGCCCGCGATATCCGGTATCGGTACCCCCGGGGAATGGAAGCTATCTGCGGGATCAGTTTCCATATCCGGAAAAAAGAGAAGATCGCGCTTGTGGGCCCCAATGGGGCCGGCAAATCCACGCTCCTGACGATGTTCAATGGCATGATACGCCCGGATTCAGGTATCCTGCTCTTTGATAATGAGCCAATCCGGTACGATACTCCTTCACTGCGGGTGCTGAGAAAACGCGTGGGTTTTGTCCTCCAGAACCCGGACCGCCAGATCATCGCCCCTACGGTATACCAGGATGTGGCATTCGGACCAACCAATCTCGGTTTTGGCCCGACAGAAGTAAAAGAAACGGTTACCCGGGCACTCCGCCATGTAGGACTTGAGGGATTTGAGCGCCGTCCCCCTCACCAGCTCTCCGGGGGTGAGAAGAAACGGGTTGCAATTGCCGGAGTGCTGGCAATGGACCCGGATGTGCTTGTGTTCGATGAGCCCACCAGCGGTCTCGATCCCTCGGGTTCGGAGGATATCATGGAACTGCTCGATGAACTGAACCATGAAGGCAAGACCATCATCATCTCTACCCACGATGTTGAACTGGCGTACCCGTGGGCTGACCGGGCCATTCTTATGACCGGCGGGACGATACTCCATGAAGATATTCCTGAAGTTGCTTTTGGTAATCTCAACTCGGTCCGCACAGCACACCTGTCCCTCCCGACCCTTCTTGAATTATATATGGAACTCAAGAAACGGGGATTTTTACTGCCGGGTAAAAAACCCCGTACGGTTCTGGATATGATGCACTGCATTGAAACGTTATTTGAGAAATCCAGGATTCAGAACCGGCATGGAACGATCACGGTCTGTAATGTTGATCTCGACAACCGGGAATCATTGTCGGAATGGATAGCGATGCATGAGGGGATTTGCACGGGGGCCATGGGTACCCGTGCAAAGATGTGTGCAGAAAATTCCCGGATTCATCTGGATTTTACCTACAGTGTCATAGACAAATGTATTCTCAAGGCCCTGCTGGGCGAAGATTCCCTGATCCTGACAACGGAGAGTATGGTCAAACGCGTATATTTACGGGTAAATGCCTATGGAGTGGAAAGCGGAGTCCAGATTCCTGTCCACCAGTTCGGTACTGCACAACCTGAGGCAAACGGGAAAAACGGAAGTGAGCCATGAATACAATTCCCCGCATTGTGATTGCCGGTACCCACAGCGGATGCGGCAAGACCACCATAGCAAGCGGTATTATGGCTGCACTTTCCCGCAGGGGATTGAAAGTCCAGCCCTTCAAAGTCGGGCCTGATTTTATCGACCCGTCTCATCACACCCGTATCTGCGGACGCAGTTCACGGAACCTTGATCCCTTCATGATGGGTGAAGCGGGATGTATTGAGACCTTTGTCCGGGCAACGAAAGATGCGGATATAGCCGTGATCGAAGGGGTCATGGGCCTGTATGACGGAGTGGATGGTTCCGATAGTTCGAGCACTGCCCACGTAGCACGGATCCTGAACGCACCGGTCATCCTGGTGGTGGATGCCAAAGGAATGTCCCGCAGTGTCCATGCCCTGATTGAAGGATACCGGCACTATGATCCCACCCTCACGTTTTGTGGCGTGATCTTCAACCGCATTGGCAGTCCACGGCATCGCTCAATGATTGAATCCTCGTTAGTAATTCCATCCTTCGGGTATATTCCCCGTAAGGAAGAACTGGGGGTAGAAAGCCGGCACCTTGGTCTCAGGATGGCTCACGAATCGGGAAATATGGGAGAATTTGGTAAGATTATTGAAGAGCACTGTAATCTTGATGAATTGTTGTGTGCAGCACAACAGGCTCCCCTCATAACACCCTCAATCAATGATCCTGGATGCGGGGGGCCGGTACGGGCAACAATCGGTGTAGCACATGATGAAGCGTTCTGCTTTTATTACCAGGACAATCTCGACCGGCTGCGAAAAACAGGTGCAGAGCTGGTTTTTTTCAGCCCGTTAACTGGTCCGCTTCCGGAGGTTGATGCAGTATATCTCGGCGGGGGTTATCCCGAACTGCATCTTGCGGCGCTCGAAGCATCACGCTGCAGGCAGGACCTGAATCATGCTGCAGATTTGGGAATGCCGGTCTATGCGGAGTGTGGCGGGCTGATGTATCTCACGAAAGAGATCAGATCGGACAAAAACTACCGGATGTGCGACATCCTTCCTGCATCTGCGGAGATGACAAAACGTATCCAGGCGCTCGGGTATGTAAAAGCGGAAAGTATTCGGGATAATTCGTTTCTTCCGGCCGGTCAAAAAGTGACCGGCCACGAGTTTCATTATTCACGGCTGGAACCTGCACACGATGCCCGGTACGCGCTCCGGTTGTCCCGCGGAAAAGGTATTGAAGACGGCAATGATGGTTTGATCTCGCACAATGCACTCGGCTGCTATACCCATGCATATTTCACGGACTCTTTTGCAGAAGCCCTGGCTGATTCGGCTTTTAAGTTTTCGCGACAATAATCGGGTTGCAAATTTTTTTAAATTATGATATGAATTCCCTGTTCACTCCACAAGGGATATAATTGTCATACTGCGAACCTATCATCACCACAAAGATGGTGATAAAACATGCGCAGCGATGAAATCAAAACCGGATACCAGCGGGCTCCCAACCGTTCGCTCCTGCGATCCCTTGGGGTTACTGAACGGGAGATGGGACTGCCCTTTATTGGAATTGCCAATGCCTTCAATACAATTGTCCCGGGGCATATCCATCTCCGGCAGCTTACCGAGAAAGTAAGGGAAGGTATTGCTGCAGCCGGGGGTGTCCCGTTTGAGTTTGGGGTCATTGGAATATGTGACGGGATCGCGATGGGACATGAAGGTATGCGCTACTCGCTTCCCTCGCGGGAGAATATTGCCGATTCGATCGAGCTGATGGCAGAGGCACACCGGTTCGACGGGCTGGTCTGCGTCGGGACCTGCGACAAGATCGTACCGGGTATGCTGATGGCGGCTGCGCGAACGAACATCCCCACGATAGTACTCACGGGAGGGCCGATGCTCTCGGGATTCCAGGACGGGAAAGATCGTTCCCTCATCGATGTGTTTGAGGCTGTTGGAAATGTTGCAGCCGGAACCATGAGCGAAGCAGCACTCTGTGAACTGGAGGGATGTGCCATGCCGGGGTGTGGCAGTTGTCAGGGGCTGTATACGGCAAATACCATGGCCTGTATGACCGAAGCAATGGGGATGTCACTTCCCGGGTGTGCCGCGATTCCGGCTGTTGATGCAGGAAAACTGAGAATTGCACGGGAGACCGGGGAAGCCATCCTGCCACTGGTGAAAAAAGGGATCAAACCTCGGGACATCATTACGAAAAAGAGCCTGCGGAATGCAATCCGGGTGGATATGGCTCTTGGCGGGTCGACAAATACGGTCCTTCACCTGATGGCTATTGCCGTGGAAGCCGATATTCCCCTCACTCTTGAGGATTTTAAGACACTCGCAGACGAGATCCCCCATATCTGCTATATGCAGCCTTCCGGTCCGCATTCAATGCAGACGCTCCACCGTTCCGGCGGGATTCCGGTCGTGCTGAAACAGCTTGAAACGTATCTTGATGACAGCATCACCGTTTCCGGTAAAAAAATATTCCAGATAACAAAAGATGCTGTCATCAGAAATGAGGAAGTTATCCGTACTATCAAAAATCCGATAAACAAGGAGGGGGGACTCAAAATTTTGTCGGGTTCGCTTGCACCGGATGGAGCGGTGGTGAAAAGTGCCGCAGTACCCAAGGCGATGTGGAAGCACGTTGGACCGGCCCGGGTGTTTGACGGTGAAGGACCGGCTATGAAAGCGATCCTGGCCCGTGAAATCCGGGAAGATGATGTCGTCATCATCCGGTATGAAGGGCCACGGGGAGCACCCGGCATGCCCGAGATGCTCTCACCTACTTCGGCTCTCATGGGGCTGGGGTACACGAAAGTGGTCCTGATTACGGACGGGCGTTTCTCCGGAGGAACGCGGGGACCCTGTATCGGTCACGTGGCACCGGAAGCGGCCATTGGCGGGCCGATTGCCCTGGTCCACGAAGGGGATCGCATTGCCATTGATCTCTTTACCAAAAAGATCGATCTCCTTGTGGATGCAACAACCCTTGATGAGCGGCGAAAAGTCCTCAAGCCCCACACCAAAAAACTCACGGGTGTACTTGCACGCTATGCAAAGACCGTAGAACAGGCAAACTTTGGTGCGGTCCAGAGATAACAGACCGGGTCTGACCCGGCAATTTTTTTTTAAATGCCCTGTTATTAAAAAAATTTGAATGGTACTATTAAAATTAAAGAATTATGCCGTACCAGCTGAATCATAGATCTGACAGATATAGTGTGAGGTGAAGAGGGTCCAGGGCGCGATGAGGCAGATATAGATAAGCAGTCCAAGGATCGGGATCATCATCAGGATAGTGACAATAATTCCAAAGATTACTCCAACAATTCCCAGAACAATGATTGCAATGATGTAAGGTACCCATCCAAGTTTACCGATTGTTGCAAGAATTGCATTGAAGTTGAAGGCCTCTCCAATGCTGCCGGTCCTGGCAAACCGGACAATGCCAATAATCTCAAAGACAGCGATAATGATACCAAGCACACACATGATAACGAACCCGATTGCCATAGCACCAAATGCTGCCATCATTGCCGCTGGATCCCCAGACATCATACCCACAACAGATGCACCTATGACAATGACCCAGACAATGATAAGGGGGATTGCATAAATGAGGACAACGATAAGATATTTGATCCCATCGATGAAGAGTGTCCCCCAGTCTTCAACTTCCGGTGCTGGTTTTTCTCCCCTTAGTATTTTCATTGAATATCCCATGAGGGGGAGACCAAGCAGGATAGTTGCAATAATAAGCATTATCCACTTGTTCCATTTGCCAACAACCGCTTCCTTTGCATATTCAAAGGATTCTCCAACCATACTTCCGTAATCCATTAGCGCAGACCTCCAGAATCGTGCTACTTTTTAATCCTCTGTGTCTTCACAAGAGACACAAACGATATAAATATAGTATCATTACTTCGCTGAATATATATGTATGGGGGATTGGAAAATCTGAAATCAGAACAAAAATGTTTTTTTTACCAATCAATCTCGGGACAAAAGCCCCATCTGACTGAATTCCAAATGGTTTAAGTGTTAGTGAAAGAGAGGTATACCTTCAATTTTAGGTGAAAATTATGGTTAAAGCAACTTTTGGTCTCGATGAAAACGTAGCATCAGCTGCGTGTTATGTACTTACCTGGGTAACCGGAATCATCTTCCTCCTTGTGGAAAAGGATAACAAAGCCGTAAGATTCCATGCAATGCAGTCAATTCTTACATTCCTTCCCCTTACCATTATCAGTTTTGTCCTCGGTATGATCCCATTCATTGGTATCATCTCACTGCTCATCTGGCTGGTCATGGTCATTCTCTGGCTGGTATTAATCATCAAAACTTTCCAGGGAGAAAAATTCATGGTCCCTGTTGCCGGCGAAATGGCCGAAAAACAGATCAACTAATCATTTCTTTTTTTCTTCAAACGGCGTTATGGATTCTCCCTCGGGTTTTGAAAACGTCATGCATATTACAAAAAATTGTCCGGAGTAATTGGTTTGTATCCGGTGTAAATGATCTTACCGGATTCCGTGACGAGAATGAAAAAAAGTAATTCGTTTATCAAAACCAAAGGTATCCGGTAATACCTCAAAAAAAAGTTTACTCTTCCTTTCCCGGATAGTCAAAATGAAATCGCAGGGCACAGGAATTACCGGGTAATGGTAAAAAATCAGTGCCGGAAATAACGTATACCGGTAAATACCATTGCCATGTGCAACCGGTTGGCAGCTTCGATAACTTCCTTGTCCCGGATAGAGCCTCCCGGCTGAACAAGGGCAGTTGCCCCGGCTTTTGATGCAACTTCGAGAGTGTCGGGGAATGGCAGGAATGCATCGGAAGCCACAGCAGATCCCTTCAGGGATCCGCAGGCTTTATCGATCGCAATCTTTGCTGAATCAACCCTGCTCATCTGACCGGCGCCAATTCCCAGTGTCCGTTCCTGGCTGGCAAAGATGATGGTATTGCTCTTGGTATGTTTGCAGACTTTCCAGGCCAGCTGAAGGGCTTTCATCTCATCAGGGGTGGGATCCCGGTCTGTGATAACCTCCCAGTGTTCCTGGTAATCGGGAGTTCGCTGTACGAGGATGCCCCCGTCAATTGTCCGGATTTCATCTGTACAGGTAACTTGGGGAAGAACGAGCACTCTCATCGTCTCTTTTCTGCTCATGACAGAGAGAGCTTCCGGAGAAAATGATGGGGCAACAACCACTTCGACAAAGGTTTTACAGATCTCTTCTGCAAGGGCCCTGTCCACTTCCCGGTTCAGGGAAATTACGGATCCATAGGCTGACACGGGATCTACATCCCGGGCAGAGATATATGCTTTCAGCAGGTTTTCTCCCAAAGCCACGCCACAGGGATTATTGTGTTTGACAATTACTGCTGCCGGTTCGTCGAACTCCCTCAGCAGGCCGGTTCCGGCGTTTACATCAAGGTAATTATTGTATGACATCTGTTTGCCCTGCACCGGTTCAGTACCAGCAATGCCACTGGTTCCATACACGGCAGCCTGCTGGTGGGGATTTTCCCCATATCTCAGGTTTCTGCCCCCGCTGAACTGAAGGGAAAGGGTGGAGGGAAATTCCGAATCAAGACTATTAAGATAATTGCTGATCGCTGCATCGTAGGCAGCAGTCCGGGCAAATGCTTTCCTGGCAAGGCTCAGGCGCTCATCGGGGCTGATCCCGTTTCCCTTTATGGACTGGATGATCGATGGATAATCCGCGGGATCTACCACAACGGCAACATCCCGGTAATTCTTAGCAGCAGCCCGAATCATCGCGGGGCCACCAACATCGATATATTCGATAAGGTCTGCCAGTTCCATTTTTTTTGCCGACATCTTTTCGAACGGGTACAGGTTGACAACCAGGAGATCTATCCGGTTGATACCATGTTTGGCCATAACGACATCGTCAATCTGTCTTCGCCCAAGAAGACCCCCGTGGACCTTCGGGTGCAGGGTCTTGACCCGCCCGTCCATCATCTCGGGGAAACCGGTATAACTGGATACTTCGGTAAATTTTATCCCGGCCTCAGAGAGTGTTTTTCCGGTACCGCCGGAACTCATAATGCTGTACTTCTGCCCGATGAGCTCCCGCGCAAGTTCAACGATACCCGTCTTTTCCCAGACGGAAAGCAATGCCCACTTCATGGTTTAGTGTATGCAGGACAGGAGAGAAAAAGGTATGCAGTTTTCTTAGTAAGGCGGATACTGGCAATGAATGGAAATAAATCCTTTTCTCCAGTTGTGATAGTTTCCCTTGAAATATTACGAATCGTGTTGTCTTCAATTTGTGTGAGGATGATAAGGAATCCGGTAAAACTTTTCAGATAACCTCTTGATGAGAATTCTCCTTATTTGACCTCATGTTTGGATTAAAAACATTCCAATAGCATTCGTTTCCCGAAGAAGAGAATAATTGCTGGGATGAAGGAAAATTTGCTAAAAAAAAGGATTAGTAGATTGCCTGAACAGGGTTCAGTCCACCGGGAATAGTCCTGGTGATGGGGAGCACTGCACCTACAGCCGGCTGGAGATTAACATTAATCTTCTGATTTATCGCTGCTGTTGGGGGCATGCCGATCGAGATAACCCAGATCTCATTGGGTTCAAGCAGATCATTGGGTGATGATGGATTTACATCATTGATCTTTTGTGAAACACACCATCTCTGGTTTGCAAGAGTCTGATCAATGAACACGTTAGTACACGTGTTGATCCCTGCTGTATTGTTGAGAACATTTGCATTCCTGCTTGCTCCATCATTGTACGATATGACCATCTGCGTCAGATCCATAGGTGTTCCACCCGCGGTGAGGGCAAGACTTATGTTTGTGTAGGTAAGTCTGTACGGTGAGACTGTTGGGAATGTGGAGATCCCAACAACGTTACCTACGACTTCGAGACTTGAGCTTGCCTGCGATACACCGGTGTGGACCGTTGCCTGGGCGGTCTGGGATGTGAAGAACCCTGCGCCCAGTACCACGTACGAGAATACCGCTGCAACTACGACAAATGCGATGAGCACAATGGCTGCTTCAAGCCCGGTAAATGCATCTTCTGAATATATGTTTTTCATTTTTTTCCTCCTCCTTAGTATACATCGTACCATATGCCACTGTTAAGTGCCGCTGGAAGCGTTCGTGTAATGGGCAGTGCAGCACCGATAGGGGGTTTGATTTCAACCGACAGTCTGTCATTGGTGGTCATCGTAGATGCATCGAATCCCATGGTATCTGCGTTCAGGTCAATCAGGACCATCTCACGGGGTTCAAGGAGATTCCCGGCTGAAATCACTTTCAACCAGAATATATTTACTGCCGGATCGGTACCCTGTACAGTTTTGATCATCCGATCTGTACTGACCGTGTAACCGACTTTTGTTATATCAACGGGATTGTTACCCGCTGCAAGCTGCAGGTAGAAGGAAATGTTCGATACGTTGGCAGAACTTCCCCCTTTTACGGATACCGGACCTGATGGTTCAAGAGCTGATGTTGCCTGCGCTACACCCGTGTGAACGGTCTCCTGTGCCTTCTGGGTTGTAAAGAACCCGGCACCGAGTACCACGTACGAGAACACCGCCGCGACAACGACGAATGCGATAAGCACAATCGCCGCCTCAAGACCGGTGAACCCTTCATCATTGTGTTTTAAGGAATTCATGTTTTCACCTTTGATTCAATTGCGGACACTGGCTGTCCCAGTATCCATGAAACATAGGATGATGTCATTGTATTTATATATTTGCCAAATTTCCCGGTCCAAAAACACTCATATTCAGATTTTTTTTAAAAAAATGCGTATGAAAATGCCCAAATATGATCGACCCACATGTCGTTAAACCCCCTGAACTGGGACAAATCTTGCTCATGAATATATTCCAAACTTTTGGACATTCCGGACCATTGAACGAATATTTATCTGGTAAAAAACAATAGCATACTGTTTGGCAATGGATAAAAAAGATATCATATATATGGTCGGTGCACTTGGCATTATTCTCATTATTGCACTGGTAATCAAGCCCGTCATGACCGGCCAGCCTGTTAATACCGGAATCGCATTATCCACCCCCCAACCTACAGTTTCCCCGGTGACAACGGTTTATCCGGATGTTACCGGGCAGGTTATCACGCTCGTTACAACAATTCCCGTACCGACTTCAATGCCAACACCTGTCCCGACATGGGATAAGAATGTATCTTCGGTTGTGTTTGTCGATCCTTCAACATACGGGGTCTCCTTTAATCAATCCCTGCCCGCGGGTACACGAATTGACAATATTCCCGTGAACAGAAGTCTGACAACCATAGCAAAAATCGAAGGGCAATACAGTGGTACAACACAGGTTATGAATATCCCATTCCCGTATTGGGAACTGTGGTATACTGTCGATCCCTTTGCTGATATGGGGGGAAAAACGCAATCAATGAGTTCAACGGCAGTATCTGGTCCGAAACAAAGCGGTCAACAAGGCATTGGAAGTGCCCAGGTAATGCAGGGATCGTTTTCGGTGAATATGCCCACATTTTCAATCCAGGTGATGGATCCTGACGATCCAAACCGGATTATCCGTACTATCACCCCGCCCGGGGGACTGGATAGTGCCCTCTGGACTGGAAAAACGGCATCAGGCGATTATTCCGCATCAGTTGCCATCCTGGATCCCCGCCCATGGAAAGAAAAATTCTATGAAGGCAATAAGGCATATTTTTTCATTGTAAATACGCATGCGATCAATTCCTATGGTATCGAGATCCGGGTGCCGTCAGATTATATCAAATAACCGGATTTTTCCGGTCCGAAGTCTTCAGGAAATCTCTCTAAACAGCATACGATAAAAAAGAAAAACCAAAAAAAATGATTTAATCGAATTTTCTCTTGCCCATGGATTCCATATAGATATACTCTTTTCCAACTTCGATGGTTCCTTTCTTTTCATCAGGAATGGGAATTTCAAAGTTGGTGAACTCTTTCATATCCATCAGCTGGGCCGTAGTTCCGGTAATGGAAAGAACCTGTCCGCTCTTCCGCTCAACAACCGGAACGTACGTCTTTGCTGATACCGGTGAGACAACTGAACGTTTTACCCCGTCAAACAGGCCCATTGCATCGATACGGGCTTTCGCAGCTCCGTGTTTTCCGGGCTTGGATGTAGCGATACTCAGCACCCTGCAGGGTTCATCCTCAATAACAATATAACGTCCTTCCTTGATCTTTCCAAATTCTGTCTGTTCTTTCATCGTATTCACATCTCTTTTTTCTAATCTGATAATCGCGGTAGTAATTTATCATCATAGCATTACATAAATACAGCGTAGAAAAGCGGGTTTTGGGGTCATGGAATTCCTGTCAGCATGCAACCAGATGGCAGAAATGGTAGAAGAGAGCATCCGCGATCTCATCGGAACTTCCCAGGGGGGGAAAACCGTCCGGATGGGTGCGGATCTCACTCCAACAAAATTAATCGATCAGGTTGCAGAAGACTGTATCCTGCACTATCTGGCAGAGAATCCCTTATGCAGGCTTCTCATCAGTGAAGAGGCAGGAAAGGTCGAATTTAAGGGAGAGCAGGGGACTATCTTTCTTGATCCCGTTGATGGCACGTTCAATGCTGTAGCCGGAATACCATTCTACGCCCTCTCCATGGCATATGCTGAAAAAGGATTGATCCAGCAGGCATTTGTTAGAAACCTGTCGAGCGGTGAAACTTTTACAGCAATACGGGATACGTTTGCCCGGTGCAATAACAAACCGATACGGGTATCGGATGTGACAAATCTCGATGAATGTGCGATGAGCATTTACGGGCGGAAATTTGATCCAACGCGCGTGATGCAGCTGGGGCAAAAAATCCGTCGCTGGCGTCTGTTCGGGGCATCGGCCCTGGAACTCTGCTATGTGGGCTGCGGGAGAATTGATGGTTTCATCGACCTGCGTGATACTCTCCGGATTACCGATGCAGCGGCAGGGATGCTGGTCTGTACAGAAGCCGGGGGCATTGTATCGGATCTCAATGGCGAAAATATACAATTTCCCAATGAGGTGACTACCGGGCGATGTATTGTTGCAACCAATGGGGCTGTGCATCACAAGGTAATCGAATATCTGCGGTGATCTGTACCATGCGTCTGTTACTTGTTTCACGAATAGATAACCCGGAGGCAATAGCCTATTCACGGATGGTCAAGACCGTACTAGAACAGGATGGAGTCGAAGTGTTTTTCGATGAGGATACTGCGGCTGTTCTTGGTGAATCCGGCTTACCGTTAACTGACACCGATGCCGATGCAGTCGTAGTTGTTGGCGGGGATGGCACGATTCTCCGCACGATCCAGCAGATGCGGCATCCGGTCCCGGTGATCGGTATCAACCGGGGAGAAGTTGGTTTTCTGGCAGATCTCGATCCCTCAGAAGCTGTTGATTTTGTGCGGACCCTTCCCCGTGGTTTTTCTGTTGAAGACCGGATGCGCATAACCCTGTTAAAAGATGGCATCTGTCTGGGAACTGCTCTTAATGAAGCTTTGATCGTAACAACGCGTCCGGCAAAGATGCTGCGCTTTTCCATTATTGTTGACGGTATTACCACAGAACAGTTCCGGGCTGACGGACTCCTTATCAGTACCCCGACCGGATCGACTGCATATGCCATGAGTGCCGGAGGCCCTATTGTCGATCCCCGGATTCAGGGTTTTATCATCGTCCCGCTCGCCCCCTACCTCCTCTCATCGCGTCCCCACATCATCAGCAGCAACCGGCGCCTTGAGGTAAGGCTCGAGAGTACCAAACCGGCAAATCTTGTCATTGATGGCCAGCAGACCATTGAACTGGGCACTTCCATGACCCTTGAGGTAAAACCTGCCGAGTTCCCGGCAAAATTTGTTGATATCGGGCGGAATTTTTTTGAAAAAGTGGATAATAAATTACGAAAACTCTGATTTTCATCCTTTTCTTATCCTTTTTTCTTTTCATCCATTGATCTCCGGCTGGCCGGTCTGGTTTTTTTATGTAACCTGTCATTCTGATGACGGTAATCAAAATAAAGACTTATCTCAATTGCCGTGCTACTACTGGATAAGGTGGTTTTGTGCAGGTCTCTATGAAACTTGAGATGAAGGATTCACCGGGCCAGCTGGTCGCGGCGTTAAAACCCATATCCGATGTTGGCGGAAATATTATCGCGGTTATCCACCAGCGGGAACCGGACTCGGATCATGATACTCTTGACGTCCAGATTGTGCTGGAACTCCCTGAAGGCCGGCTTGAAAACCTGGTAGCCCTTCTCAAGGAACAGGGTGTCCATATACAGCGTATCGGTGAACAGCGTCTTCTCTACAAGCGGACGGTCATTCTTATCGGCCACCTGATGCACACAGACCTTTCCGATACGGTTGACCAGATTGATTCTACCGGTTTTGCTGAAGTGAGTGAGCTTGCCATGAGTATGCCGGCAGTAAAAGATCGTTCATCCTCACGACTGACCATAAAATCAGTAACCAAAGAGGACATGGAAGCCGCTTTAGCGATCCTGCGCAGGGTATCCCGGCAAAAGTCCCTGCTCCTGATTGAACCCATGGAGGAGATTGCATGAAGATTGCTTTGATCGGCCTGGGTTCTGTGGGACGCGGAGTAGCCGAGATGATCACGAAAAAAGACCTGGGACTTACCATCACCGGGCTTGCTGATTCCAAAAGCGGGGCAATGGATTCCGGCGGGCTCGATATTCCTGTCCTTCTCGCGAACAAGAAAAAACAGGGATACTGCGGTGATCCTGGCCTTACTGCCCTTGATATAATCAAAAAAGCAGATTATGATGCACTGGTAGAAGTTACCCCGACAAATGCATTATCGGGAGAGCCTGCCATTGGGCACATCAAAGCCGCCCTTGCCCGGAAAAAACATGTTGTAACTTCCAATAAAGGCCCGATCGCGCTGGCAAACAAAGAGCTCCGGGCTATGGCGCACAAGAATGGCGTTGCACTCCGGTATGAAGCAACCGTTGCCGGTGCAATTCCGATCATGCATACGCTGGAACACGGGCTTGCCGGTAATGAGATCCTTGCACTCTACGGTGTCCTCAACGGGACCTGCAATTATATTCTCACCCGAATGGCAGCCGAAGGCCTGACCTATGAGCAGGCACTCATGGAAGCCCGCGAGATGGGGTACGCGGAAGCGGATCCGACCTATGATGTCAAGGGTATCGATGCAGCAATCAAACTGGTGATTCTCGCCAATACGATCTGGGGGAATGGTGTCACGTTGAGAGATGTGGACTGTACGGGCATTGATCTTTTAACCCCCGATGCCCTCCGCCTTGCTGAAGATGAAGGGTGCACGATCCGTCTTATTGCAGAAGCCATCCCCCGGAAACATATCCTTCGCGTCTCCCCCCGCATCATAGAAAAGAATCACCCTCTCGTAGTTGATGGCACATTAAATGCCCTGACACTGGAGACCGATATGGCCAAGGAGATCACGCTTATCGGCCGGGGTGCAGGATCGGTTGAAACGGCGAGTGCGATTATCGGGGACCTCCTGTTCATTAAGGATCGTTATGACGGGCGTGCTTGAGCACCGGCGCGAGTACCTGCGCCTGATGCGGCAGATCACGCTTGACAAGGGTTTTTTTTCCGTAACCGATATCCATGCTGCTGCAAAGATTCCCCGCAGTACTGCACAGGACTGGGTAAACCGCCTGCTCCGCGAAGGATGCGTCTTCCTCCGTGAAGAGAAGCGGGGAAGGAGTGCGGCCCGCTATGCAGCCATCAGTGCGATTCCTTCCAGTACCTGCCGGCGTATCTTTACCACGGTTGATGGTGAAAAGGTTGAGATTTATCACGATTGCATGAGCGGGGCCTGTGCCGCATTCTGCGGGTACCATCATGCGCTTGCCGGGGGAGTATTATCCCATGTCGAGCGGGATGGCACACTGCTCAGGGAATGTGCCTCAATTGGGTACCGGGATGTACCGGTCGGCCTGATGCCTCTTCCGGCAGTAGGCGTTATCGGCGTTGAACGAAAGGGCGATTCGGTTATCCAGAAGATCCGCTGTATTGGCGGACCGGCTTACTCCCTGTCGGATATGATGGCCCGGGCAGAAGGGGTAATCAGGATTGATACCCATCATAACGGCCACATTGTGCAAGGGGATGTCTGGACCCAGGCAATGCTTCATGTAACTATCGGCATTGATGACACGGATTCAGATGAAGGCGGGGCAACCTTTGCACTCGCCCTTGCGCTTCTTTCCTACGTGACCCGGATCAAAGGTGTGCTGCCGATCAGCCATCATGTTGTGATGCTCAACCAGGATGTATTTGTAAAAACTGCAGGCAATTCGGCAAGTTATATTGAAGTGGCTGTTCTTCCGGAGCGGTTTGATGAACTCACGGAGAAAGTCCTGCGGTTTGTTGCTGATGAATCCCTTTCCCGGGAATGGGGTATTGCGATTCGTACCGGGCTTGGAGTTCCCGGGCCGCTGAGAGAATATGGGAAACGGGTTCGTGAGCAGGTAATCTCCCGGACCATTGCGGAAGCGACTGCAGAGATGTTCGGTATTTCCCTGGTTGGTGGCAATGGGGTGATCGGTGCACTGGGTGCTGTTGCCCTGGCCGGGCTCCCCAATGAGATCCTGCTCGATCCGGTCCGGGATATTCTGGTGTGACTCCGGACCGGATTAAAAAAACGACTCCTCTTTTGCCCGGGTCCGGCAATTCCGGGCAGTAATGTAAAATTTTCTGATTTTCATTCCCTTTTTTAGGATCAAATTCCGAGTTATAGAATTAATTTATCTTTTTTTTAAGATCTGCCGGGAGTGAGTACATTTAACCCGTACTTAACTCCCTGCTGGCTTCCTTTTGCCATCGCCAGACAAGAACTGCCGCAAGTGCAAGCACCATGCCCCCTATAATTAATTCCTCCGGCCTGCTCCAGCCGAGTATGGAGAAGGAATGGTTCGTAATTCCCCGTCCGATCGTAATGCCGGACAGGATACAGAGCAGAAGTGCACAGGCTGTTGCGATCATTGGGATAATCTGCTGGTACCTGTTGATGATCACGGGAATTTTGTTGCGACAGAGAATGACGATGAGGATAGCTCCCAGACTCAGGGCAAGGATCTGCTCGAAGGGGTGATTAATGTCCCGGAAAAGGAGAATGAAGATATAATCCTGGGTTACTTTGCCTTTAAACGGCCCCAGCAACGGGTAATACCAGTTCAGGGGCAGACGCCACATCAGGTCGAGAACCTGGTGGGAGAGGATGCCTACTCCGACTGCAAGAACTCCGGGATCTCTCCGGAACTTAAAAATGATAAGGCCGAGTGCGAGCACCAGGATGGCGGCAAGAAGGGTATGGGCGTAAATCCGCCCGTCACCGATTGTTACGGGAAAAAGAATATAACCGATCGGTTTATCGATCAGATCGGGAAGCACTGCACCAATCGCACAGGGTATAAACCATCGCTGATCCTTCAGAAAATCGCTGAGAAGGAGTCCGAGGATGATTCCGGTGAGCAGGTGGAAGAAAAAAAACATGGCAGTGCTGAAATATATATGCCGTTCTTCGGTAAAAAAATCAGCGTTTTTAAAAAATCACCCGGCTTGAAAATTCCCGGTTGTATCATTTACCGGTATTTGTTATCCTTCTTGACGCCGGAATAATTTCCTGATATGTGGATGTTGATGGAAAAACGGGCATCCGGTTTAAAATCCAGCCGGTATCGTATTATTTTTTATGGAGGGTACGGCTTCATTATCGTCCAAATGCAGTTCATTTGTGAAAACGGGGGGAAACTGATTTCATTCATTTTTGTTTATTTTTCCCTTTGACGTCATAAATACTATTAATATGTTATCCTTGAATGTAATATTCAATCAGAGAATTTTTCAGACAATTATGTACGTTCTGAATCCGCTGGAGTAAATTCAGAAATGCTCTGGATAAAAGAAAAGCATTATATTCAGGATTCAACCATATCTAAATATAATATTTGAATATACTCCGATTCATTACCTTTGAGGTGAATTTCATGATACCCGACAACCTTCAGAAAAATCCGAAGTTACTCCGGATTATGCAGTCAACCATGATCGGACTTCCCTCTCCATCTGCTCTGAAATCCGAAAAATTCCCCGGTGTAAGGATTGGATCGGATCCGGTCCTGGGAAACAACTGCATTGTATACGGCAACGTGTTCATCGGCAATCAGTTCAAATGCGGAGACAATGTCCTCATCCGGGACAATTCCGCCATTGGGGACAAAGTAACGATTGGCAGCGGATCTTTCATCGATAAGGATGTCGTGATTGCAGATTCCGTAGTTATTGGAGAGGATGTCAAGGTTTCCCGCGATACCCGGATTGGCAGCAGGGTTGTTATCGGCCGCAATGTCCGGTTCCTGACAGAACCTGTCAACCGACGAACAATTGCGCGAAGATCCCGTGGCATCATTCTTGAAGATGACTGTACTATAGGGATAAATGCAGTTCTTGGCCCCGGAGTCTGTGTGGGTGCCGGTGCCAGTGTAAAGGACAATGCCGTGGTAACCGAGGATTTGCCTTAAGCGATTCCCGGTATACAAACCGATACGATTTTTTTGTTATTAAAATTCAGAACCAATTGGCATTCATTCTCAACGGGCATAATTCCGGGGATAAAAAAATCCTAATTGAAATCCTATCTGTGGCTGCTGTTATTGTTTCATGATGAGTATATTATCCTAAAATGAGCGAATGGGATGTGAATCCACATCGTACTGGTAAAGAATTTCTCTTTCAAACGGCTTTGTGATACTCGTGAAACATTAATGGGTAACGGATTTTAGCTTTTCCCTCTTTCACAACCTATAATATTATCCAGAGGTACTACTCTGTTAGTGATAGCCCGTCCACCTTTTCTGAAGAATGATACAATCATCCATCGTCTGGCTGCGACAACTACCCTGCTCTTTTTTATTCTGCTGGTTGCCGGTATATGTTGTACGGGTGCCGTTGCCCTGCCACAGCAGCCCGCCGGGATCGCATGGACAAAGACCTATCCAGACTGTGATACCTGCGAGGCACACTCAATTGCCGGGACCTCTGATGGAGGCATTCTCATCACCGGCACCGGCGGAAACGATCTCAAGTCAAATCTCCTGCTGCTCAGGACCGATACGCAGGGGAACGAACTGTGGAAAACGATCGCCAATGATTACTCCTGTGATGGTAACGCGATAATCACATCCCGTAACGGAAACGCAACTGTACTCGCAAGCGGCTGTGATACCCGCCCGGAGCTTGAAACCCTGATGGTAATCGATGATACGAAAGGAACGGTCCGGCAAACCTGGAACTATGTTGCCGGAGGTGATGCTACCGGCATTGCGTTGATCAGTACGGGTGATGGCGGGTATCTCATCCTTTCAGAGGCGGACTCCCGGATTGCCGGCAGGAATGACCGGGATGTCCTGATCAACCGGGTTGATGCAAAAGGAACGGTTCTCTGGACGCAGGTATTTTCCGGTTCCTCCAATGATACCGGAAAAGCTGCCATTATGGCACCTGACGGGGGATTTGTTATAGCCGGTTCCACCTTTAACGCCGGATCCGGCAAAGATGAGATTCTCTTGTTAAAACTCGATGCAAAGGGCGCCGAACAATGGGTCAGGACGATTGGTACAGAGAATGACGAGGCTGCCCAGGGCATTGCACTGGCTCCTGACGGGGAATTTGTTATAGCCGGAACATCCTGTCTGCGTGGACGGTCCGGGAACTGCGATATTCATGTGATCAGGACCGATCCTGCGGGAATTTCCCGCTGGGATCGTAAGTACGGGGGGACCGGCCGGGAATCATCTGCAGTTGTTCTTACGCCATCAGAAGCCGGATTTACGATTGCAGGATCTTCAGACTCCCCGGAACGCGGGGCTCAGGGTCGGGATATTCATATCATTCATCTCGATGACAAGGGAAACGAGGTGTGGGCCAGTACGTTCGGTACCCCGGGTTATGAATATGTTACCGGTGCACTCATTGTGCCTGATGGATCCCTGGTGGTCACCGGGTATGCAACGGATCCGGTCGATACAAGGAAACGCACCCTGTTCATCACAAGCATCGGCCGTGAGGGCAGAGATCCTCCCCCGGCACTGGTCCATTCCGTATCGCAATCCCGCAAAGACAATGGCCTTATTGTCCAGGCAAGGGATGGAAAGACCGGTGCCGGAATTGCCGGGGCCCTGGTGTATTACGATGGGAAATTTGTTGGCAGTACCTCTGAGGCAGATGGTACCTATCTTATCGAAAAGCCTGGCACCGGTTCGCATTCTGTCCGTATCACCCGGCCCGGTTACGATGAAACAACGGTAAAAACTGATAGCAAAACCGGATCAGCCCTTACGGTATCGCTCAGTCCTTCCGTAATCCAGAAAATTTACGGTGATGCCTCCCCCGATACCGCACTCGATATCGTTTTCGTTCCCTCAAAGACATCCTATGATTGCAGCCAGCAGAAAACCATAGCCGCTGATCCGTACATTAATCATCCTGAGACATTCCTGGCTGACGCCCGGCGGCTGTCTGAAGAACGGTTATTCAACCTGGGCAGTTATTCATCGGTTCCTGCAAAACTATCTTCAGGTTACCAGGACCGGCTGAACATCTATTATTACTGGGATGGTGAGCATTACGCGGATGCATTCAACGGGTGTGCCGGAACTCTTCCCGAGGGTTTCTGGGATGAAGTTCCTTTTGCTGATGTTGCAATTATCCTCTATCCCCAGTATTACGGGCCGAATAAAGGCAGTCCCTGTGAACCGATTGGATGCACAAATGCAATTGGCCCGGGTACTTCCACGTGGTTTAAAGCCCCGGCCAACAATGGGGGTATCTTCCTTCACGAATCCGGGCACGCGATCTTCGGCCTGATGGACACGTACTGCGGGGATACGTATTATTCAGAGAATATGCCGTTTCCCAATATCTGGCAGTCGGAAAATAGCTGCAATTCCGATACGACACAGATCAGCAGCAGTGGATCCGGGTGCCGGCAGATTGTCGGTAGTGCTGTTAATGGCAGGAATACCTGCGAAAAGGAATACTGGAAATATGACCGGAGTGTTGACCTGATGGCGGCAACCAGTTCCTCGGCAAGCTTCGGTGAGAGCTCAACGAGGCGAATCCAGTACATATTCGACGTGGTCGGGAGGCTCCGATGAGTAAAAAACAGTGGATTCTCCTCCTGGTCTGTGCTATTCTTGCAGCCGGCATCTTTGCCTATTTTATCTTCCGGCAGGAAGACGGGGATTATTCCAAAATGCTGGTCATCAACCTGCATATCGGTGCGAACGGGGTAACGGAGAACTTTGTCGGTCTCCGCTACGGTCATCCCCCCCGGGCCGGCCTGAGTACAGGTACGTTTTCCGGAAAACTTCTTTCTGCCGATGGGAGTACCGTACAGGAATTTACCCTGTGGGATCCCCGTATGCAGGTAGGGGACCGGATACTTGATGACGGCCAGGGTGGTGAAGTGCTCAGTGGTGAGATTGTCCGTTCTTCAGAAGCCAACCTTCTCCTCAATTTACCCTATACCGGCGTGGAAAAGCAGTTCGAGCTCCACGACCGGGTCACGGGAAGGTTGATGAAATCGGTGAATCTCTCATCTGCGATCACGTCTTTTTCAGAGACTTACCCCTCGGATCCGACCGGGCCTGCAATCGTTCCATCCCCACAGGGGTTACCATTTATAGCGGTTATTGCAGGATGTGTGCTCTTCGTTCTCATGGTACTGGTTGTTTTCATGATGGTACGCAAGCAGTAACTCGCATATGGCAATTTTTTCCCTCCTCTTTTTGAATACCCGCAGGATTGTCCATGAATATATAAACCGCCCGGAAATTCAGGTCCGGGGATCACCATTATGTCTGTCACCATTTTTTTGGCTGGATGATAAACTTCCCGAATAAACAACCGGTCAAGGAATGTGAGCTCTTTTTGATCTTGTTGAGACTTTGTTGAAATCCTATTGCCGGTAATTCACATTCTTTTTTGGCTGTTTGGAGAGTGACCCCCTCTCTCCCCCAGAGGGGGAGGCAGTCCAAGGGGTGCACCCCTTGACCCCCCCTATTTTTAGAGGATTTCAACAGAGCCATTCTTGAAACAAATATGAACCGTTCGGGTTCGCACCCAGATGATGAAAAATGTAATAACCTCATACCTGAATTCAGCAGTCTGCCCATCTCCTTTGGAGTCGTACGGTCGCCTTATTCTGGTCTTCGCTGGGAAGATCGGGTGTCTGGGAGATTTTCCCTCAGGGTTGCCTTCCCCTCAGGAGGAGTGAGTATCACACCCCAGACAGCGGGAAAAGTAAAATCGAGCCACGGAAAAAGAGGACTTCAAAAGAGGAAAAAAAGGAATCTGTTATTTCCCGCCCGACACAATCTTCGATCCACGCAGGATCCCGATAGTCCCGGTCCGGACAAACTCCTTGACCCCGTACTGGCGCAGGAGTTTTTCGAGCGCATCGATCTTGTCGGTCTCGCCAATCACCTGCAGCACCAACGACTTCGGGCTGACATCGACAATCGATGCCCGGAAGATTGTCGCGATCTGCATGATCTCGGCCCGGGACGTTCCCTGTTCGGCCGTGACCTTGATGAGCGCGAGTTCCCGTTCCACCCGTTCGTTCTCGGTTAAGTCCGAGACCTTGATGATGTCGATGAGCTTGTTGAGCTGCTTCATCACCTGCTCAACCTTGGCATCGTCGCCAATCACCACAATGGTTATCCGGCTCATGCCCGGTTCCTCGCAGGGCCCGACCGCAAGACTCTCGATATTGAAACCCCGGCGCGAGAAGAGCCCGGTGACTCTCGAAAGGACACCGGCCTTGTTCTCGACCAGGATGGATAACGTGTGCGGCTTCATCGCGGGTGGCCTCCGATCATCTCGTTGATCGCAGCACCGGCCGGCACCATGGGGAACACATTCTCTTCGCGCTCGATCCGGAAGTCCATGACAAACGGGCCATCGCAGTCCAGCGAGGCCTGGAAGGCCGGCAGCACATCTTCGGGCGTATTGACCTGCATGCCTTCGATACCATAGGCCTGGCCAATCTTCACGAAATCAACCGGCGGCAGCTCGGTAAACGAGTACCGGTGGTCGAAGAAGAGCTCCTGCCATTGCCGGACCATACCGAGATACATGTTGTTGAGGATCGCGATCTTCACCGGGATCTTGTTGGCCGCCACCGTTCCCATCTCCTGGATGTTCATCTGGATGCTGCCATCACCGGCAATCACGAAGGTCGGGACATCCGGCCGGGCAAAATGCACACCAATGGCAGCGGGAAAGCCAAAGCCCATGGTCCCGAGACCGCCGGAGGTGATCCAGGTCCGGGGGTTGTGGAAGCAGAAGTGCTGCGCTGTCCACATCTGGTTCTGGCCGACTTCAGAGACAATCACCGCTTTGTCTTTCACCAGTTCGCTCAATGTCCGAATAACGAACTGCGGGTGAAGGCCGTCAGTTGTCGGGCATTTGAGCGGGTGGTGCTGCTTCCAGTGCCTGATCTTCTTGTTCCAGATCTCGTGGGCATCCTGTTTCTTCATCAGGGTCAGAAGATCTTTTAAGACTCCTTTGACATCCCCGACAATCGGCACATCGACCCGCTTGTTCTTGCCAATCTCGGCCGGGTCGATATCGATGTGGATGATCTTTGCATGGGGGGCAAAGGTGTCGATCTTCCCCGTAACCCGGTCATCGAACCGCGCCCCGATGGCAATCATGAGATCGCATTCGGTCACGGCAAAATTTGCGTACTCGGTCCCGTGCATGCCCAGCATGCCGAGGTTGAGCGGGTGGTGGCAGGGGATGCAGCCGATGCCCATGAGGGTCGTGGTGACCGGGATGGATGCAAGGGTGGCAAATTCCATGAGTTCTGGCGACGCGTTCGATGAGATGATGCCGCCGCCGGCATAGATGAGCGGGCGCTCTGCATGGCCGAGCAGTTCGAGGGCTTTTTCGATCTGGCGCTTGTGCCCTTTGTAGGTGGGGTTGTACCCGCGAAGGACAACCTTATCGGGTAATTTTACCTCGGCTGCAAGACCGGTGCTCACATCCTTGGGGATATCGATGAGCACCGGGCCCGGACGGCCGGTACCCGCGATATAGAACGCTTCCTGGACCACGCGGCTCACGTCGCCTGCACTCTTTACCAGGTAGTTGTGCTTGGTGATGGGCAGGGTGATGCCGGTGATATCCGATTCCTGGAAGGCATCGTTGCCCAGCAGGTTTGTCGGCACCTGGCCGGTGATCGCAACGACCGGTGTTGAGTCCATGTAGGACGTGGCGATACCGGTAACCAGGTTACAGGCACCGGGGCCGGAGGTGGCGAGGCATACCCCTACACGACCGCTTGCCCGTGCATAGCCGTCTGCGGCATGCGCTGCTGCCTGTTCGTGCCGTACGAGGAGGTGCCGCAATGGTGAATCATAGAGTTCATCATAGATTGGCAACACCACTCCGCCGGGGTATCCAAAGATGATTTCGGTACCTTCGCGCAGGAGTGATTCAACGAGTATTTTTGCCCCGGTCTTCATGTTCTTCCCTCAGTAATCTGTTCATGCCGGCGATCATCGCCTCAACGCTCGCCATGATGATGTCGGTGCGTGCGCCACGAGAAGTAATTATCTTCCCGTCTTTACTTAACCTTACGGTTACTTCGACCAGTGCGTCCGTGCCGCCGCTGATCGCATCCACGTGATACTCTTCTAACCGGATATCAGCCAGTTCCGCAACGGATTTCCTGAGCACTGACATCGCGGCATCCACGGGTCCGTCACCCGTTGCTGCCCCGGTCATCTCCACGCCATTGACTACCAGCGTGACCGATGCGGTCGGGATCATGTTGCTCCCCGAGATCGCAGTGAACTGCTTCATCTTGATGACGGGCTTGCACTCGATAACGAGCACTGCGTCGGCTACCGCCATGAGGTCGGTGTCCGATACCCGTTTGCCCTCGTCCCCGAGCTGTTTGATTCGTTTTAAGATCTCCTTGAGCTGCGGGGCATCCGGCGTGTACTTCATCTCGTTGAGCGCTGCCTCAACAGAGGCGGAACCGGAATGCTTGCCCAGCACAATACGCCGCTTGCGCCCGATCGACTCGGGTTTTATTGATTCGTACGTGGAGGGTTCCTTCATCACGCCATGGGCGTGGATGCCGCTCTCGTGAGTAAAGGCCATCTCCCCGACAATTGCCTTGTTCACGGGAAGCGGAACACCCGTCAACCGCGATACCAGGGTCGAGAGATGGTAGATCTTCTCCTTCTTGATCCGGGTCTCGTACCCGTACAGCACTTCGAGTGCCATTACGAGCTCCTCAAGCGGCGTATTGCCGGCCCGCTCGCCAAGCCCGTTCACCGTAACATGAGCGCAACCGGCCCCGGCTTTGAGCGCAGCCATGGCATTGGCAAGCGCGAACCCGAGATCATCATGGCAATGGATGGATAGCGGTGCGATCGTGCTGAGCGGCGGGATTATATCAGCAATCTTTTCGGGAGTCAGGAGCCCGACCGTATCGCAGAAACAGAGCCGGTCAGCCCCCCGCCGCACTCCCTCGGAAAAGACCTCCTGCAGGAACTTCTGGTCCGCTCTCGAAGCATCCTCGCCGGAGAGTTCAACGATAAGTCCCCGGTCCTTGGCGTACTCTACCGATTCCCATGCCATCAGGGAAACCTGTTCCCGGGTCTTTCGCATCTTCTTTTCGATGTGCAGATCACTTACGGGAATCACGAGATGAACCGAGTCCGCCCCGAAATCGGCAGCAGCATCGATGTCGAGCTGCAGGGCCCGCACAAAGGTGCAGATCTCTGCCGGGAGGCCGGCCTCCGAGATCAATTTCATTGCATCCCGTTCGCCAACAGATCCGGCAGCCGAGCCGACCTCAACCACATCCACGCCGATATCAGAAAGCGCAGTTGCAATCTCAAGTTTCTGTTGCGGGGTCAGAGAAACGCCGGGCGTCTGTTCCCCATCACGTAAGGTAGTATCAAAAAAACGCAGCCTTCGGCCCAATAAAACAACCACTCATGGCACTCACCATAATTACTGATAGGAGAGGTGCGTATAAAAATTGTTGCTGCACCACTTTCTTTTATGGTTCGGAAAACCTTTAGGCATCCGGGTAAAAACCATAATTAAGAAAATATCATCTCTTTCATGTCCCTCTTTGGTTTTAATGCAAAAAACAGCACGGATACCGTCCGGCAGATCGCTGACGAATGCCGGGACCTGCAACAGGCAACGACCCGCGGGGAACTCGGGGCTAAGATAGCTACGCTTGTCCTCCGGCATTCTCCCATAGATATCCAGCAGATGAAACGAAATTTCGGAAAGAAGGTAGAGGACCTCTCCCCGGAATACCGCGATGAACTCATACGAAAGATCAACGAGCACCTGCTCGGCACTTATCAGGCCATCCGGCTCGGGAATCAGCAGGGTGCATTCGGCACAATGAATGAGCCGGTTACTCTGTTACAAAAATCGTACTGGGATATGGTAGCCGGACAGTGCGGACCCGATGACCAAAAACCAAAAATCCGCTTCCTCAACTACCTGCTCGCAGCGTTCTGCATGTTTGTACAAAACGAGCCGGGCCATGCGGTAGGCACCCCGTTTCCGGGTGGGGACACCGTCAAGGTAATTGATGGCATCTATTACTGCCCGGTCCGGGAGATGGCCGGGGACGTGGATGCAGCCATCTGCCCGTTCTGCCCTGCTCTCCAGACCCTCGCGATTGGGTACTTAAAACCCCCGGTGAATGCAACCCCGCACCAGAAGCAGGAGTTCATCCGGAACTGCCATGATTTCCATAATTTCAATGGGTGACGGAACAGATTCTGCTGTTCCGGCTCTTTACTATTCTTTAAAGGCTGATGCATAAACAAGTAAAATATTGGATAGGGGCTGATGCATAAACAAGTAAAATATTGGATAGGGGCTGATGCATAAACAAGTAAAATATTGGATAGGGGCTGATGCATAAACAAGTAAAATATTGGATAGGGGCTGATGCTCCCATACCACCAAATGTGATGAACGCCGCAACCCCCGACGGGGCGCCCCCGCGGCGGTCCATGAACCGTTTTCCTTTTAAACCGATCCGCCCAGCGAGGCCCCTATGAGGCGGCCGAGTGACCCCCAAAAAAGGGGGTGGGTAGGCTCCTTAATCAAGTAAAAAAAATTACAACGTATTTTCATTCAAGATTGTTGAACAGCCTCGTGTTTCAAACAGTCCCTCTGTAACGATCCAATTAAGAATTATTGGTGTACATGAAAATTTCTGGGTTCGTGAGGAAATCCCGTTGACCGGAAGTGTGCTATTCGGTAAATTTACCTATAGAAATCTAAAAACGTGACCTTTCTGAAGTGAATAAAAATTTGCATCCGATATTTTCCAAAGAACTATCTCATTTCTTTGTCAGTTAATCCCTTCCTAAGCAAATCAGGAGATCACGTAAATACTGTTATATTTCACCGGTACCCATTCTTGCATTGACGTTACATACGCATACGAGCTCTGCCAGGTGCAGTTTTATGGATACCCTCCCGATACCATCTCTCGATGAACCCGCATTGTACATCAACCGCGAACTGGCATGGATCCGGTTTAACCGCCATGTGCTGGATGAAGCCTTTGATATCAGCCACCCCCTCCTGGAACGGGTAAAATTCCACTCCATCTTTTCCAATAATCTTGATGAATTTTTCATGGTCCGGGTCTCGGGTCTCCAGCGCCAGTACACAAAAGGGGTCAGGAAATTTCCCGCTGATGGCATGACTCCTGCCCAGCAACTGGATGGTATCCAGCAGTCCCTTTTACCGGATCTTTCACGGGAAGATGACTGCTGGCATAATGACCTCCTGCCAAAACTTGCAATAGCGGGAATACACATTCACACGTACCAGGAGCTCGACGAGGACCAGAAAAGCAGGATACACCGCTTCTTTGTAGAAGAAGTGTACCCGGTGCTCACGCCTCTTGCCTTTGACAGTTCGCACCCGTTTCCTTTCATCTCCAACCTCTCGCTGAACCTGGCGATTATTGTGCGGGACCAGAACAAGAAAGAATTTTTCGCCCGGGTAAAAGTGCCCACCAACCTCTTCTCCCGCCTTATACGTATTCCTGATCCGGATGGGAACTGCCGCAATGACCAGCAGGTCCATTTCGTGTATCTCGAGGATATCATTGCAGCCCATCTCGACATGCTCTTCTGTGGCATGGAAGTCGTGGCATCCTACCCCTTCCGGATCACCCGGGATGCGGATCCCGAGATCGAAGTGGACGATGCTTCTGACCTTCTCACCACCGTCGAAGAGATCATGGAACAGCGGGCTCACGGGAATCCCGTGCGCATCGAAGTCGAGTGCTCCATGGATGAGAGCATCTGCCATATGCTCGAGAAAAAACTGGTAGTCACCTCATCCATGATCCACCGCGTAGGACACCCGGTGGGTATGGCCGATCTCATGCAGCTGCTCTCCCTGGACCGCCCGGATCTCAAGGACGCACCTTTTACCCAGTCGCTCCCGGAAGATCTTGGCGAAGGCCGGGATATCTTCTCTGCCATCCGCCGGCATGACATTCTCCTGTACCAGCCGTACGACAGTTTTACCCCCGTGGTCAATTTTATCCGGCAGGCCGCAAAGGACCCGGATGTGCTGGCGATTAAGATCACGCTCTACCGGGTCGGTTCCAACTCGCCGATAGTCAAAGCGCTTATGGAAGCAAGGGAGAACGGAAAGGCCGTTGCCGCGCTCATCGAACTCAAGGCCCGGTTTGACGAGGAGAATAATATCGGCTGGGCCCGGGCCCTTGAACACGAAGGAGTGCACGTGGTTTACGGGGTTGTCGGGCTCAAGGTGCATGCCAAACTCTGCATGGTTGTGCGCCGGGAGAAAGACGGCATCCGCCGTTACATGCACCTGGGCACCGGCAATTACAATGCCACGACAAGCAGGATCTATACCGATTTTGGTTTTCTTACCTGTGACCGGCAGATCGGGGAAGATGTGGCAAACCTCTTCAACTTCCTCACCGGGTATGCCCGGATTGACAGCTACTTAAAACTCTTAGTCGCCCCGGTTACCCTCCGTAAGGGGATGCTTGCCCTGATCGAACGCGAGACCGCAAGCCACCTGGAGAACGGCGGGGGCCATCTCATCTTCAAGATGAATGCCCTGGTCGATCCGATCTGTATTGCTGCGCTCTACCGGGCATCCCAGGCCGGTGTGAAGATAGATCTCCAGGTACGGGGTATCTGCTGCCTTCGCCCGGGAGTTCCCGGTATCAGCGAGAATATCCGGGTGACAACGATCGTGGGCAGGTTCCTGGAACATGCCCGGATTTACTATTTCCACAATGGCGGAAACGAGGAAGTTTACCTGGGAAGTGCCGACCTTATGCCCCGGAACCTGGATAAGCGCGTTGAAGTCCTTTTCCCGGTCCAGAATCCTGATATCCGGAATGCAATCCTCACAAAAATTCTTCCTGTTCAGCTTACGGATAATTGCAAACTAAGGGTTTTGCAGAGTGACGGGACGTACCAGAGAATCATTCCTCCCGCAGGTGTCAGTCCCCTTAATGCCCAGGCATGGTTCCTGAAACACAGTGGATGCTGGTATCATGGCATCCAGTAAAATCCCCCTGACCGGGATCGAAGGAGAGCGTGATTCTATCCGGGCATCCTGCTTTTTTGGTAAACAGAGGCTGCTTCCCCTTCTCGAAGCCTTTGCCAAAGAAGTCGACGGGGTCAAGGCGGCGGAAGATATCGAATATATTCACCGGATGCGGGTGGCATCCCGCCGTCTCCGGGCAGCGCTTCCCCTGTTTGAGTCCTGCTTTCCTCCAAAAAACTATGCCCGGTGGTCTGAAGAGCTTAAGGAGATCACCCGGGCACTCGGAGCTGCCCGGGATACCGATGTCCAGATAGCGTATCTTACCAAGTACCAGAAACGGGCTGAGAAAGCCTGGAAGTCTAAAAAAACTCAACCTCCGGGTGAATCTCCCCCCAGTCCTGCAGTCCTGTTTTTACTCCAGGACCTCAGGAAACAGCGGGACCGGCTCCAGAAAGATGTGCTCTCTGCGCTCGAGAGTTTGGAAAAAAGTCATGCGGTTGACAGCATGCGGGAGGCTTTCAGCAAGCCTCTTCCCCCGGTCCGGGGCATACTGAAACGTTCCTTTGCCTACGGCATATCACCGGTCTCAGCTCTCCGGATCGAAGAGCGGTTATGCTCGCTCCTTGCATTCGAACCCTGGGTCTCCCACCCGGAAGCCGTAGCAGAGCACCATGCCACCCGGATTGCGGCAAAAAAACTCCGCTACACCCTTGAAGTCTATGCTCCGGTGTACCGGCTCAGCCTGAAAAAACCGATTGCCCGGGTCAAGGCAGTCCAGGAAATCCTGGGAGACCTGCATGACTGCGATGTCTGGATCGATTCAGTTACCCGCCTTCTCCTGCATGAGCGCTCGGTCCTCCGGTCAGATAATGAAGAAAAACGTCCCGATACCTTCACGTTATCGAGCCTGAAGTTTTTCCTGGCAGAACGGGAGAAGGAACGCCGACAGCTGTACCGGCATTTCGTACGTTACTGGGCATCCTTACAGCGGACACGTCTCTGGGATGAACTCCGCACCACCCTTGATTCGGGCCGGAAGATACGGTTCAGGCCATTGGCTCCGGTGCCGGAAGAGGAGATAAGGAGTGCTGTCGGGGTCCTGGCCGGGGAATTCCCCGGAGGCCAGAAGCACAGCCTCCACGTGACAAAGCTCTCCCTGATGCTCTTTGACAGTTTACAGCCCTTCCATAAGATGAGTGAGCGGGACCGCTTCTTACTCGAATGTGCGGGGATGCTGCATGATATCGGTAGGAAAGGAGGTCGCAAAGACCACAACCGGCGCAGTGCGGCCATGATCTTTGAAGATGAACGCCTGCCCCTGGATCTTGAGGAGCGCGGGACAATAGCCCTTGCTGCGTTTGCCCACCGGGGTTCTGCCTCACCCGAATCGCAGGCATTTTTCTCCCTTCTTTCTCCGGAATACAGGGGAAAAACCCTGCGGCTTACCGGAATACTCCGCATAGCTGACGCTCTGGACTACCTGCACCTGGGAACGGTCCAGGAAGTCCATTGTGTCATTGGAGAGAACGAGATAGCCTGTGACGTGATTGCGGTTTCCGATATTTCCGCCGAGAAAGAACGGGCGCGGACGAAATCAGACCAGTTCATCCGGACTTTTGGCAGGAACCTGGTGATCCGGTGAAGTTAAAAAAACCCGGCAAGGATGGCCGTACCGTTGCCTTCATCGATATCGGCACCAATTCTATCCGTCTTTTAGTTGTGCGTCTCAACCCGAACCATTCCTACACGATCCTGACCCGGCAGAAACAGCAGGTCCGGCTGGGGGATGGTGAATTTGAAGACGAGGAGATCCTTCCTGAAGCTGCAGAACGTGCGGTCATTGTCTGCAAGACATTCACAGAACTTGCCCGATCCTTTAATGCAGAAGAGTTTGTCGCCGTTGCCACGTCCGCCATGCGTGAGGCCGGAAACCAGCAGGAGATCCTTCACCGTTTACGGCAGGAAGCCCAGCTCGACATCCGGGTAATATCCGGGCAGGAAGAAGCCCGGCTGATCTACCTCGGGGTATCGAGCGGGATGCACCTTGAGGGAAAGCAGGCTTTTTTCATAGATATCGGCGGGGGAAGTACGGAGATTGCGGTGGGCAATGAACGCGATTACCAGCTGCTCGAGAGTTTCAAACTCGGTTCAATACGCCTCTCAAATCTCTATGTCCCCCCGGATGATGCCGGCCCCATCTCCCCGGAGCGTTATAAAAAGATCCAGCAGCAAGTGAAAAATACTATAATCCGCTCTGTAAAAAAGATCCGTAAACTTGCTCCGGCATGTGCGGTTGCGAGTTCCGGTACCGCAATGAACCTGGCCGAGATTGCCCAGAAGGCCCTGCACCACAACGGGGGTTCCGAACTTGTCCTCACCCACCGTGACTTAAAAAAAGCAATCGCCATCATCTGCGCCCTGCCGCTCGAACAGCGCAGGAAAATACCCGGGATTAACCCGGAGCGGGCGGATATCATTGTTCCCGGGGCTGCCATTCTCGACACGTTCATGCAGGAACTCTCTTTCACCTCGATAACCGTAACCGGCCGGGGTTTGCAGGATGGCCTCCTGGTAGATTACCTCTCCCGGATGGATGAATTCCCGCTCCTGGGGGAACTCTCCCCCCGCCAGCGCAGCGTTATCCAGCTGGGCAGATCCTGCGGCATCAATGAGGTTCATGCCCGGACGGTGACTGCCCTTGTCCTGTCCATGTTTGACAGTGCAAAGGAGCAGGGGCTTCACCAGTTTGGCGATGCAGAACGCGAGCTCCTGGAATTTGCCACATTCCTCCACGATATTGGTTCATTTATCTCCTATAACAATCACCAGGCGCATTCCTATTACATAATAAAAAATTCAGAACTCCTGGGCTTTGACTTAAAGGAAGTCACCTTCATGGCCAATCTTGCAAAGTACCACCGCAAAAAAAGCCCCCGCAAAAAAGATCCCGAGATCCTGGAGCTCGATCCCCCCGAACGCGAAGCCCTGCGGGTGCTCTCAACGTTTATCCGGCTGGGAGAGAGTCTGGACCGGAGTCATGCGGCCCTGATACGGCAGGTCCGTTTCACGGCCGATGGCGATGACGCAGTCCGGCTGGAGATTATTGCCCGCGGGGACTGCCAGCTTGAGATATGGGGCATTGAGAGCGAGAAAAGAGCTTTTGAAAAAGTGTTTGCCAAAAAAATAATCTTTGATATTCTTTAAACCACAAAGCCTGGAAATGCAGGGCGGGATAATACCCTGTCCTGGTAAAAAAATATTACAATGATGTGCTGATTGCACTTATGACTGCATCTTTGACAGGTGCCGGAAGGTTAAGACCTTCGAGTATTGTCGGAAGAATGCTGAATATTGTCTTCTTTCCTTCCGCAGTTCCGATGAACCCTTTGAGCATGGCAATGCCCTCAGGGGATGCGAGATATTTCTTTGCTGCTTCCTATCCTTCGGGGGTTGAAAGGTAACTTCCCACAGCCCCGCCCATACTGCCTAAACTTCCAAAATTCATGTCCTTCACATCAGCGTCAGTTGACTCACACATGTTTCTTCCGGATCTCCTTAAAGATAGTGGTGGAGGAAAAAAAGAAGAATTCTGCCTGGATTTAAAAAAAAATCAGGTGCCTATCAGCATCTGGACATCGGCATTGACATCATTTCCTGACATCTCGATTATGTAATTTCCATCCTGGCGCACCATGAAATACTGGCGTGTGATATCCGAGTAATCGTTTCCAAAACCCTGCTGGTCAAGAACCGCCCGGGATCCCGCGTTAAGAACTTTTACCTCGAACCATGCCTGGGGGCTGGTCTCGGTTGTATTTACATAATGCTCATTGTTTGTACCTATGGATACTAACCGGTGACGGGTGATCTTTACCGGGGTAAGGTTGAACTTGACATACAGGGGTGCGCGTGTAAGTTCATAGGCAAAGTCCACTTTCTGGCCAAAGGAAAATTTCTGGGAGATATTATAGATCTGCTCATAATCCTCTTCAAAACGCGGATCCCGCACATCAACGGTACGGGGAGTTGTCTCCTGCACGGCCGGGGTGTCGATGGGTGTTGGCAGGACCGTCATTACCGGGGCGGGAGTGATTGCAGGAGAAGGGGATTGCGCAACCACATCAGGAGATTTCGGGTTTGTCTTGAACATCGGGAGCCCGACAAAGTAAACTGCAGCAACGATGGCCAGAACCACCACAATCCCGGCAATAATAAGGGGGGTGCTGATCTTTTTGGGTTGCGGGGAGGCTGTCCCGTAAGAAGGGGGCGGGTTAACCGGCAGACTGGTTGAACCCGGTTCATCAGGGGCAGCCGGACCGGGAACTTTTTCAACGGGTGTTCCGCACTGTGGGCAGAACTTCTTGTCAGCGGCAACCTCTGCACCGCAGGATGTACAGAAAGGCATAGATCCTCTTTGGTTCCACAGGTTTGATAGTTTTTCTTTTTGATCCCGGTAACATACACCCTGATGGAAGTTAATGCCGGAATTATGAAACAATATCCGTAATCTTTTTCCGCATCATGGCCTCTTTTCATGCACGGCGTGGCAGGGACGGTTTATTTTTCAGTCTTTAAACCGCTGCGGGGACGCGTGTTCGGGAGCGGCAACGTTCACCTCGGTCCGGGGCAGAAAAGCCTCAAGCCCGGTGATATACATGAAAACATGATTTTCAGGATCCCGGGTATGACCTTCTCTTTCATTTCGATTCCCCTATGCGGATGCCATGGCCGCTGATCTGACCGTATCTTCCCGGAGCAGGAAAAAACGAATTATCTCACCAAAGCAAAAACCGTGAAATGATTACCCCAAAAAATCTCATGAAAGACCGTTAAAAATAAGTTATTCTTCCCGCAGCATCCGGTCCATTGCTTTTGCTGCGCTCTTGGCCGCTCCCATGGCAAGGATAACGGTTGCGGCACCGGTTGCCACATCGCCCCCGGCAAAGACCTTCCGCATTAACGTATGGAACTCACTGTCAACAACAACATTGCCGCGCTTCCCGCGTTTGAGTTCGGGTATTTCACTGATCAGGAGCGGGTTGGGCCCCTGTCCAATGGCGGCAATGAAGACGTCGGCATCGATCGTGAAATGGCTGCCCTCAATGGGGGCAGGTTCCGGCCTGCCGGACTGGTCGGGGGCACACATCTCCATGCGCACGCATTCAACACCGGTAATTCCCTGGTCGCCAAGGATCTTTACCGGGTTGGCACAGAGTACAAATTCAATGCCCTCTTCCTTTGCCCGCCGGGTTTCGGCTTCGCGGGCCGGGAGATCTTCTTCGCGCCGGCGATAGACCAGCGTGACTTTCCCGCCCAGCCTCCGGGCAACCCGGGCCGCATCCATGGCAACATTCCCGCCACCGGCTACTACCACGCGGCTGCCTTTCTTTATCGGGGTATCAAAGAGCGGGAACTGATCAGCATGCATGAGGTTGACCCGGGTGAGGAACTCGTTGGCCGAGTACACCCCCGGGAGATTCTCCCCGGGCAGCCCCATGAAATACGGGAGTCCTGCACCCGTGCCAAGAAACACAGCATCATAACTGAGGAGTTCTTTTACCGTGATACTGCGCCCGACAAGATGATTGAGTTTTAACTCAACGCCGAGCGTCAGGACTGCCGCGATCTCTGCTTTTACAATATCCTTGGGGAGACGGAATGCGGGGATGCCGTACATGAGCACCCCGCCGGCTGCATGCAGCGATTCAAAGAGCGTGACATGGTAGCCCATCCGGGCGAGCTCGGCAGAAGCAGTCAGCCCTGCCGGGCCGGCACCGACGACGGCCACTTTCCGTCCCGTTGAGGTTTTCTTCTGGGGTGGCACCATGCCATGCGCCCGTTCGGTATCGGCAACGAACCGTTCCAGTTCGCCAATTGAGATGGGTTTTTCCCTGACCCCGAGAATGCACTGCTCTTCGCACTGCACTTCCTGGGGACAGACCCGGCCGCAGATAGCCGGCAGCATATTCTGTTCCTTGATGATGGCTGCTGCTTTCTGGAAATTACCCGAAGCGATCTCCCGGATAAAGGCAGGGATATCGATACCTACCGGGCAGCCTTTCATGCAGAGGGGTTTTTTGCACTGCAGGCAGCGTTCCGCTTCAAGCGTAGCTTCACCGGAAGTCATGCCACCGTCGACTTCCTTAAAATCATGAACCCGTTGTTCAATGTCCCGGTCATGCATGGTGATCACCGCCTTTGCAGGCACAGAGATGCGCATTGTAGCGCTCAAGGGATTCTTTCTCTTCGGGCTGGTATGTGCGGAGACGTCCCATTAAGAGATTGAAATCCACCTGGTGGGCATCGAACTCGGGTCCGTCAACACAGGCAAATTTTGTCTCGCCCCCGACAATGACCCTGCAGGAACCGCACATCCCCGTACCGTCCACCATCACCGGGTTGAGGCTGACAAATGTTTTGATTGCGGCCGGGCGGGTCACTTCGCAGGTGACCTTCATCATCATCGCAGGACCGATGATCCAGACTGCATCGACTTTTTCTCTTGCCATAACCTGTTTGAGCAGGTCGGCGGCAAACCCGTGGAAACCTTTGGTACCGTCATCAGTAGAGATCAGGAGTTCATCGCAGGCTTTTGCCATCTCGTCTTCTAAGATGAGCAGGCCGGCATTGCGGGCCCCGACAATCCCGATCACCCGGTTGCCGGAGGCTTTCAGGGCACGGGCAATGATCGGAAGGCTTGCCGTACCGACACCGCCACCTACCAGCACACAGGTGCCAAACATGTGCGTCTCGCTGGGCTTTCCAAGGGGCCCTGCCACATCCAGGACATGGTCGCCGGCCTTGAGAGCAGCGAGATGAGTCGTGGTCTTGCCTATGGTCATAAAAATAACCCGGAACGAATCCCCGTCAACAGCGGAAATGGTGAGGGGGATGCGCTCACCCTTCTCATCGATCCGGAATATTACAAACTGCCCGGCCTGTGCATGGTGGGCTACGTGCGGGGCTTTCACCCACATCTGGTACACTTTATCGGCAAGCGGGCCGGCTCTTTCAACTGAATACAACCCTGTCACTCCTCGTAATAATGGTAAAATTCCAGGTGAATCCGGAATACTGGTTATAAATTTCCATTACAATCGCTTAATCTTACGCACCCGGACTGCTACCCCGCGTTTTGAGCGGAGCATCTCATCCGCCGGCATAGCGGCCCGCCCGGTTGCAAGGGCACGCGCACCCACGACCAGCACTTCATCGCCATCCCGGATATCCGGGTCTGCCCGCATGACACCGGGTGTCAGCACATCCCCTTCGGGAATGAAATCATCTATATAGACCCGGTAGCCTTCCGGAACCAGGTTCCAGCCGTCGATAGTCGGGCGGAGCATGCCGGTGCCGGTATCAATCGAGAAGAGCTGGAGATTGTTCCGGCTGTAGAAGACCTCCGGGAAATGTCCCCGCAGGGTACAGCCCCTGGTATCGAGATCGATATTGAACTGGTACGAGGCCATGCCGTGAAGCCGGTCATCCTTGAACCTGCGTTCCCCCGCAAGGGCACTGTCGAGTGCATTGAGGGCGGTATCGCTGGTCGGGTGCTCCTCGCAGGTGCATTCGAGCGTGATACCCGCTGCCTCGGCTGCCTGCCGGGCAACTTTTAAGGCCCCGCCTTCGAGATGGGCAATGATGCGGCGGTAAGGATGGCGCTTGAAATATCTCGTGAGGATGCTGCCAATAAAGGCGCACTCCTCGGCATCCCAGTACCCGGTAACGGGCACATCATAGTGTCCTGCCGGGTATATGGTCTCGAGTTCGCGGGGCACAAGGCCAAGCGGGGAGGTGACGATCAGTTCGTGGGCCCTGCCGCCAACTGCCATCTGGAAACGCTTGTGGGTCTGGGAGAGCGAGTAGGGTTTCCGGGCCGAGCAGGGCAGGAGGACGGCCACATCAGTTTTTGGCGGAAGATACCGGGTGAGCACGCGTTCGGCGAACCTGCGGACTTCAACCCGCTGCATGGAATCGCCGGAGTTTGCCCGCATGACACCGCTCCGCCCTACCGGCTGGGCCTTGTCCATGAACTGGTACTGGTTGTCCAGGTGGCGCATGATGGCTACCTGGTTTGCACTCATCCGGCACCGGGACTCAATGAGATCCCGCAGTTGGCCGAGCTCAATAAAGCGGGCAATAAGAGCCAGTTCCTGACGGAGGGCATTCCGGTTGTGCTCCCTGAGATCCTTTGCCATGCATCCGGCACAGGTGCAGATACCTGTAGTCATCGCATCGGCAGTAAATTCACCGTCAGCTGTGCAGAAAATCCCCTGCGCTGACTTAAGGTCAATGCCAATAAAATCGAAGAGGTCAAAGCCCGAGTAGCAGAGAATTGCGGCAGTTGAAGGGATGGCAGCCGCCGGTGCGTACCATGCGGTATCGGACGGCGTTTTGTTCTTTAAGCCTACCAGCCAGTCCACGTAATTCCGGGGATTGGCAAAAGCGGTCTGCCAGTTGGCCACAATCACGCAGTCGCCACTTACAGCAGTATTGTCCAGCTGGGGATGGATGGTGACCGGCATTACGCCCATTGCCGGGGGAAACTGCCGGGCTACGGCAGCCGGGGCACAGACCGGCATATTGGCGTTTTCCATCCTGCCCAGCGCAGGAAAGAGCGCTATCGTATCGGTTGCCGCCGGGAGTTTTAGTTCCGTACCATCGTGCCGTAAGAGGCCGGTCCGGGCAAGCCCGTCCCTTTTACGGATATTAAACTGGCTCACAGCGCACCTCACAACCCGGAACTTCCTGCCGCAGGATGGCTTCCCACCGTTGGCTGCACGAGACAACGACATGGCAGTCCGGGTGACTTTCAACAAGGGCCCGGATGCCCCGGCATCCCTGCCGGACCATGGCATCGTCCCACTCAGGGATCTCACTCTGGCCAACCGGGAAGGTCTCTTTGAGTTCTTTGGGATACGGGCCGAACGGGGGCTTGAAGAGGAGCGTGTCGCTAAACTCCTCCCGGGCACCGCCATCGAATGCCACCAGCACTTCCTTACCGAGCCGGAGCCTTCCGAGCTGCTGCTGGTACCGGAGCACTTCTGTCCGCTGGCAGCTCTCATCACCCCGGTAGAAGAAGCGACGCTTGGAGGTCCGGTCGGTCTTCTCGAGTTCAGCGTTATGGAGCAGCAGCGCCCGGTAACCGGCGAGCAGCTGCGGGTGGCCCCGGCAGCGCTCGTCCACCAGTTCCCAGAGCGAGCCGTCAAAGATTGCGTGCCGGATGCGGGCGATCTCGGCAAGAGTCACGTGCAGGTTGTGGAGGGCCAGCAGGCGGTCGCGCTGCGGGGAGGTGCGGAGTTCTTCGACCGTGTGGGTCCGACAGACATTGCAGGCACAGGGAAGATCCGAAAGTTCATCGATCTTGTAACTACCATGCGTGGTCATGTAGCGGCCTTCCTTGGCATAGAGGGCGTACGCGGCCGAGTCGAAGAGATCGCAGCCCATTGCGGTTGCAAGGGCAAACATGGACGGGTGGCCGGCCCCAAAGAGGTGGACGCAGGCCGAGGGTGAAATTGTCCGCTTTGCCGCCATGACGACACTTACGAGATCCCGGTACCGGTACTGCTCCATGATGGGAACCACAGCGCCGATCGGGCAGAAGGTAAAACCGAGAACGGTCACTTCCTTTCCCGCCCGTTCCCGCAGGTCCTCAAAGATCCCGCCCTGGACCGGCCCGGCAATGGGTGCATCCTTGCCAAAGACCTGCTTTGCCTCGGCCAGGCGCCCCATCGTGATCGCGAGTTCTCCTTCAGCGGTCTGCCGGTCGGCTGCAGGGGAGGTGGGGATATCGAGCGGCACCCAGATGTCGCTTTTGATATCGCGCTGGAACGAGAGGGTCTCGGTGTTGGTGATCGAGACTTCGCCATACACGGACAACTGGAATGAACCCGAATCCGTCATGATGACGCCGTCAAAATCCAGGACCTTGTGCAGACCCTCGGAAAGGGCGCGTTGACGGTACTGCTTGCTCTGGGAAAAGATGTAGGCATTGGTGATGATCGCCTCAACGCCCATGTTCCGGAGTTCTTTGGGGGTGACGAGCTGGAGGTGGGGGTTGATGACCGGGAGCAGTGCGGGAGTCTTTACAATCTTTTTACCAACGGTCAGCTTCCCGCAGCGGCCGGCCATATCGCTGTACAAACTTTCAAATGATATCCCCATGTGGCACCCTCAGATAGTGCCTGTATATGTGCGCTCAAAGAGGTTAAACGGTTCCCTTCCTCTCGGTAAAGATCTGGCCTTCAAAGGTCATGAGCTCGACATCCTTTCTTGTCCAGCATCTCCCGGGAAGGCCGGCCTTGGTGCAGGTATGGTCCAGGAAGGTGGTGCTGTCCCAGCCGTACTCGGTTGCAACCTGCGGGAGCAGGAGGCCGCTGGTGCCCATTCCACGGATGATCAGCCCGTGCTTTCCGACAATGACCTGTGCCGGGCGTTCTGCCGGATCGCACAACAGGGGTACCGGTACCGTCAGGATCGTTACCTCGAGATCGATATGGCCCAGTTCCTCCCGGGATACGGCCGGGAAGCGGGGGTCTTCAAGCGCTGCTGCCTTTGCGGCATACTCAATGGCTCCCCCAAGCGGCATGACCGGGTACGGCAGACCAATGCAGCCCCGCAGGTCGCCATCCCGGGTGAGGGTGACAAAAACGCCGCGCTTGCTGGAAAAGACCGGTGTGAGCCGGATATCGGTCTTTGGTTTTTTTGCAACAACATGTTCGAGTAGCTCGCGTGCAAGCCGGATGGCGAGTGTTCCTTCTTCTGCTGTCAGCATGTCTTTCACTCCCACGTATTGACTCTGCTTAGCGCAGGTTGGATAACAATGTATCTGTGAGCTTTAGGAAAACTCCAATTCCTGCAGGAATAAATCATAACGAATAAAGATAAGCAAAAGAATTCATCAACATGGCCAACGACCACAGACATTTTTTTGTTTCGGTTCCTCTGAACGGGAAACCCGGGCTCGCGCGATTATCAGATTATGGCATTGTTCGGAAAATTACTGTGCTTCTGGCACTCTGCGTGATGATCATAGGGATCTGTCCCCCGGCAGCAGCGGATGACTGTATTCAACCCGTAGTTACACTCTCTCCTGCTAATTCTAATGGAGAGATAGGTTCCGTTCTTTCCTTTACTGCCAGTACCCAGAATCCTTGTCCGAATTGTGATTATTCGTTCAGGATTGTAAAGACCTGGGATGAGTTAGGTAACTGGGCATATAACCAGAATATTCCTTTAGGCAATAATGACATCAGCCCTGTTGACCGTAATATAATGGCTCATGGATTTACTGACGTAGGGATGTACGAAGTCCATGTTACGGTAACAAATCCATCAACCTGTACCCCGGCATCCCAGGGAGAGGCAGTTGCGGGTCTTGTGATTGCCCGTCCGCAAACTCCCATCGGTTTTAATGGTGCCTGTTCAGACCCCCTTTCCGTAGGGGCTGATGTTATTCAGTCATCCCAAACCAGTGAGATTGGATCATCCACTCCCCCTTCCTGGACCGCATACACTTCGGCTGCCTGCTATGACTGCTATTATACATGGAGTGTCTGGAAAATAACTCCGGATACCTGGGTGCCGTATCCCTCTGCCGGTAACAATGAATGGTTGATGGCGGGAACTGGCGGAAGGGCTCCGTTCACTTTCCGGTTCACAGAACCCGGGGACTATAAGATTAACGTGAAAGTAGCAAATCCCACGCAGTGCCCGAATTCCGGCTGGTACACCTCAATGACTGCTATCCATCACGTGACCGCCCCGGCCGTGGGAGGACAGCCCTCCGACCCGCTGGTTATCTCTCCGGTTGCCCTTGAAGTACCTGCGACCGGGACCCCGGGAACCACACCCGCACCAACATCGGCTGTCACCCAGCCCCAGGTCACCTACACGGCAATTCCCGGAACCACCCAGCCGGTTGCCACCATCCCGCAGGGCACCTTAAGACCGACTGGACAGGCAACCGCCCAAATATCAGTTACACCCGCCCCGGCTTCTTCTTATGGCACAGACAAACAGGCATCCGTAGCAGCTCCCGTTGTGACGACAGCGGCTCCGGGCGGCTCTGTTCCGGCTGCCCCGACAACCGCAGCTCCCATGACAGCCACAACACGTGCGCCGGGATTTGCATTCGCCGGTGCTCTTTGCGCTGGTTTGGTTGTCCTTGTCCTGCGCAGGAAGTAATCATCAACCTTTTTTTTTATAATTGAAGTATTTCAGGTAACTTGTTTTTCCTGTACGTCGTATTTCGGCGTAAATAAATCCAAAGGACCTTCACGTTACCAGGAACGGAGCCTGGCATACCGGGTATAATACCGGTATCCGTACGAGCTGAAGGCCGATAAGCCCGGACGATAATTTCAGAATATTTAAAGCCTTTTTATGATATCTATCATTATGGTTTTTCTCCTGCGACTACCTGTTTTTCCTGCATTGCACCATCGTCCATCCCTACCTGCATCCTGCTCCCGTATTTCCCTTGCCGGAATTTTTGCCGTTTTCCTCCTGTTCCTTGTTACCTGCATACCCCTGGCATCTGCGGAGGATTGTGGCAACACGGAAGTTGCATTTACATCGGCACCAGCAACTGCAGGACCATACCCGACCACTGTTGAGTTCAGGGCACAGGCTAATAATTGTCCGAACTGCCACTGGCAGTGGACGATTAGCCGGGCTGATAATGCTGTGCCCGAGGTAAAATATTACAATGAGGGGTATACCTATCATGCATTTAACCGGCCCGGCCGGTACCTTGTTGATGTGACTGTATACACAAGGGAGAGGTGCCCGGCATACAAGGGAACATCCCATGATCAGCGGGAGATAGAAATCACCGGCCCTCCCCTTGGTTATGCCGGGGCCTGTCTTTACGTGGACGGTGGAGAAGTAACCCCGCGTGAGGAGAGAGGCGAGATTGGCATCAGCCCGGAGTTCCTTGTCAGTTCCCCGGGTTGTATTGATTGCAGGTATTCATGGCAGGTGCGTGAAGTGGATTACCCGGAAGATGGCAGCGGCAGGTATGCGGTTATCCGGGATATTTCCCTGGATGCCGGGGATGTAAGCTCGTACCGGAATAACCAGCGGTTCGCTCATAATTTCCGAGAACCGGGAACGTACGAGATCACGAGCATCATTAAAAATCCCCTCTCCTGTCCCGAGGATCTTCCGGGGCAGTGGATTTCAGGATCCCAGAAAGAAGCCGTTGCCTATTACCGGGTCAGTGCCCCGGACTCTTCCCATGGGGTCAACGGGGTCTGTGATGATCCGGGATCGGTTGAGGTAAACCAGGTTTGGGAATATTCCCATGTAGGATCATCCCCTGTTCCGTACTGGAATGCAGAACCTGCGTTCACCTGTCGTGACTGTGTCTATACCTGGAGCATCTGGAAAATGCAGGACACCTTTATTCCGGTCCCCCTTGACAGCACGGACCTTATTTCACAGAACGGGAAAACTACGCTCCAACATTCTTTTACCGAACCCGGGGACTACAAAATTTATGTGAGGGTGGAAAATCCCCCCGAATGCCCGACAACCGGTTCGTATCGCCCGTACACCCCGGCATCGGTCCTGCATCATGTCCTGCCTCAGGCCGATGCACCATCCCAGTCAACCGCTGATGCAGTATCCCCGGTACCGAAATCCTCAAAGGCCGAATCCTCACCTACCGTGACTGCAACCCAGTCTCCGCAGGTTACCTACACGGCAATTCCCGGGGAAAGCCCGCTGGCTGTTCCCCTTCCGCAGGATACCCGGGGACAGGCAGTTCAGCCGGCCGGGACACCTGCTCCCGGCTCTGCCGGTACTATTAACCCGGCATCCGGAGCAGTACCGGGAGTTACGACGGTAGCACCAGGCGGATCAGGTTCTGTTGCTCCTCAGGGAACAACACGGGCGCCCGGCTTTGGTTTTTCACTTACGCTCTGCGCCGGGTTGCTCATCCTCATCCTCCGCAGGAAGTAATCAAAACCTTTTTTTTTTAAATATCGTGGAAAATTTCCGGTATTACGGGTTTCAGGCCCGGGATCAGTTGTCACGGGCGCTGCGCTTATCTGCCCGGCATGCCTGTACATCGCGCGGGAGTGAGAGTAACTGAAGGTGATCTCATTGTCGCTTATGGAAAATCCCCTAACTCCCCCTTCACACCGTTGAACGCAGGTACGGAATTGTGTGATTCACGGCATCATCACAGAAATGACACGATTCCCTGTTAAAAAAACCCGTTGACCCCCCGTTTCATTTTTCATATCAGAGAACGAAGCATATTTTATAGAATGTCGCTTTCTCCCTCCATGAAATCATTACCGGCCATTCTCGTTCTGATGATGGTCTCTGCCGGATGCATATCCTCAGGTTCCCCAGCACCCCAGGACCTGCCTGTCGACAAACTGGAGCAGATCACCGGTTATTTCAATTACAACAGGACCGCATGGATCCAGATAGATCCGGTTGGCAGTCATGCGATTGGAGACACCTTTGTGGTAACGGCAAAAACTGATCTCACACCCGGCGAGGAAGTGACTGTCCAGACCTGGCCGGTCTCATTCAGCCGGGCCGATAAGTTCGGGATACATAACGGGACCTCCCGGAATATCACCGTAGTCCGTGGAACCGGCGGGGTAAACACCATATCGCTTCCCATTGTTACCTCGGATTTCCGTCAGGCTACCTATATCATATCCATACAGAAATCTCCTGAAATCGCATCTGCTGCAACATGGTATATGGTTACTGCAAAAACCGGCGGACAGTAATCACGTTTTTTTGTTGATCGCAGTTCTCTTTTCTTCCATGGACCGGACATACGTCAGTTGCTGAAAATGGGTAACCGTATGAGACCTGCAAGCTTTGCGGCTCTTTTACTTCATGGCAGGACCAAAGACAAATTGTCGCATAGGTAAATTCCACCGGGAACAAAAGGAGGCTTACTCCCCCCATTCATTCTTCTTCACGGTTCTTTTAAAAAAAGCATAATTGATGTCCCGGTGTGCGCATGCCCTCCCGCACCCCGGGAAGTGGTTATCCGGGCTGATTATCCCGCACTATACCCCAGGTTTGCATCAACTTCCGCCATTGCTTCCCGGGCGGATAACCCGGTGTACACCATTTTATTGAGGACCGGGATAATGACGTCTGCCTCGGAATAGACCTGGTCCCCGATTCGTGCAAGGAATTCACGGGAAAACAACTTGTCTTTCAAAAAAATTCTCTGTTTCAGGTTGACAACACCGGATTCCATATCCATCTGGGTGAACGAGACCGTGGACATGGCCATGCGTGCAACAAAATCAGCAACTCTCAGCCGGTCGTTCTCCGGAATTACAATGGGCAGGTATGCAACAATTTCCATCATGATTGAATTAAACGAAGGATCTCCAAACGGGAATAAAAATATCAGGGCTGTGACATTACCGTTCTTGCCAAAAATCGGTTTGGTATATGCCGTCATACCATTGTCCAGCTCGGTCTCATTAAAGTTCCATTCCGTAATAAGCCTGATAGTCTCTTCCGCCAGTTCAGGTGATTCACCGGTTGCTGCCATATGTTTTCCTGCTTTTTCTTTCCTGATATGTATTACGGTTTTTCTCTCCCCGATCTTCGTTTCATCGTTCCTTTTTTTTTAAACCCCCCATGTCAACGCAGTAAAAAACAGGTTGAGGAAAATCATAGGATTCTTCACCGGAAGGTTGCAATAGTCCGGTAAACCTGCTCAGGCATTCCATGGTACTCTGGCGCTGCGCTTATCTGCCCGCCCGCCAAATATAATGAAGTGAGAGGGAGAGAGCGGCTGACGGTAACTTAAATGTTGCTGAGGAAAGTCCCCCCACCCACCGGTCACGCAGCCGTACGCAAGTACGGGTGGCGAGAGTCACGGCTATGGCACAGAAACGACACGGCCTGTTTTTAGCAATGATGCGATCGAGCCTTTACGGCAAGAAGCACGGGCAACCGTGCGAGTAACTCGCTGAGCGTCTGAGGAACAGGATACGCTGGAACGACGAATCCCTGCGGGTGCAAGCCAGAACAGGGCACATGGATAGTCCGGTATCCGCCCGGGTATGGCGCAGAGCTGAATGCCGCTA
>JANYKQ010000074.1 GCA_025358115.1 Methanomicrobiales archaeon
CGGCTACCGGGGTTTGGGCACATGTAAGTTATATTGGAAGCTGGAAAGGAACGTATGGCATGCCGTCGGATTTACAGAAGATCGAACTCTCCGGAGATCACTATTATGAGATTCTGAATGCGACCGGTCCGGTACAGGCAACCTTTGAAAAACTGGACGGTTCTACCCGGCACGACCTCGTTGTTGAGATCTACAAGAATGGCGGGTTACTGACAACCGGTAAGACCAGTGCGGGGTTCGGAAAGGTGACAGTATCTGCTGATGCAACAACCGGAGTTCCCCAGGCCCCAAAGGTATCAGCCGCGACTACTACCGCTGCGCCGGTAACTAATGTCACTGCGGTTAAGACGACATCCTCTTCGGTCACCGGTGTTACAACAATAAAGACAACAGCGCCGGTTACTACAACCAAAACCTCAACTTCTTAACTATTTTTTTCGATATGTTTTTTTCAGATCAGGAACGACATACACGTTAGATACGTATGGCTCCAGAAAACCATTTTCCTTTGAGTATTCCGTTCAAACCGGCACCGGCACTGGTCACCTGGTTTATTATCGATTTTGCCCTCTTTATGATCTTAATCCTCGGATGCACGGTATTACCGGTTCTCCTCTCATCAACCGGTGATGCGCTGTTCACCGTAGTTATCCTGATTTGCATCATAGCCGTATTCCTGATCTTTGCATACTGGACGAAGCTGTATTACGAGAGTATGTGGTATGAACTTCATGAGGATGAGATGCGGTGGAAGCGCGGTGTCTGGTTCCGCACCACCGGTATAGTGCCGTACAACCGGATTACGAACCTGGACCTGAAACAGGGCCCGGTCATGCGCTGGCTCAATATCTCCACACTTTCCATCCAGACTGCCGGCTATTCGGGGCAGTCAGTACCCGAGATCCGGATCGAAGCGATAGAACATGCGGACGAGCTTCGTGAACTGTTACGCACCCTGGTCCGGCAATCCGGCTCCGGTGTCCAGCATGATGGTACCGGTACTTCCGCACCCGTTCAGTCCGCAACCGGTTCCATGAGCACCAACCTGCTGATGCTTGATGAGCTCAAAAAGATCCGCTCCCTCCTGGAGCAGAAGAACAAATGAAACAGGGTTTTTTACCTTAAATATATTTTTTCAAGCCTCCCTTAATGTTCTGATGCCGGCAGGTTAAAATCCTAATTTTAACCGTTCCGTCAAGGATAATATCATAATAAACCTGATGGTCAGATGGTCTTTTTATGGCTTCAATTTCCCGTATTATGATTGTTGATGATGATACCATCATCACGCATCTCATGTCAACAATGCTCCAGAAAAAGGGTACAATGTTGCCGGTAATGCTACCTCATGAGAGGAAGCCATTGGAAAATCGGTAGAACTGCATAATATTCCGATGCATGAAAGCCGGTTTTTTAATATTAAGAATATCAGGCCTTTGTTCAACGAAATTCGTGCAGGTTTGCAACCCGCTTACGACATTCGCTCAAAAAAACACAGAGTATCCAGAATCACCCGCCGGTTGAATGTTCCCACGAAAAATGAAAAAATTATTTCTTCTCTGTCAGTTCGGCCGGGACCGTTACCGGTTTATTTCCTTTTCTCCAGCGGTAAATCCCGTACCCGGCAGCACCCAGGATGATGAGTGGCAGCAGGACAAAGAATAAGACAATAATTGCGTCGACCATGCCGAAGAACCCGTTTATCCCTTCGTTGATGGTCGCAACGAAGTTATGTCCGGTGTCGCCGCCAACCGGTTCAGGTTCCTGCAGGCTGACCGTGATGGTCGACAGGTCAATCCTGCTGTCGAGATACCTTATCCGCCCGTCAAGACGGTTCAGTTCAGTCTGGACACGGTCGATCTGCTGCTGGATCTCGATAACGTCACTGACCTTTACGGCTTTTTTCATGATCTCGTTATACTGGGCGAGCTGGTTCTGGTACGAGGTTCTCTGGGCCTGGAGATCTACATATTCCTCGGTCACGTCCTGCCCCTGGGTTGAGGCAGATTTGACGGTACCGATGGCTTTTACGCCGGCAAGCGTTGCTTCAAATTCTGCCTGGGGGATACGCATGACCACAGAACCGGAGAGCTGGTCATTGTAACCCTTCTGGACATTGGTTGAGCTGATATACCCGCCTTTTAGTGCAGCAATATTTTTTAAGGTCTCAACTGACCCGGGTACATCCTTAACTTCAAGAGTGACAGATGCAGTCTTGATGATCTTTGTTACGATAATGGAAGTTTCCGATCCGGATACTGACGGTGCCATGGTCGGCACGGGCATGGGTGCAGCACTGCCAGCGTACGACATCTTTGCTTCAGTTGCGTAACGGACCGAATTATCGGACATCGACTGGACCGGTGGGGAGGCTGAACTCCCGGAAGAAAGACTCGTGCAGCCGGTTGCCGCAACGAGTGCTATGCACATAACAAGGAGTGCGATGACTTTGTAGTTCATACCAAGACATCGCACGGTGAAATATAAAAGTCAAGCGTTGACTTCGGTTTTATTGGCAGTCAAAAATGATAATCTGTATTGCCCGTATTGATGATGCAGTTAATTACCCGGTGACTTTCACGTCCTCTCCCAATATCCCCGGCGATTTTGTGAATTTCCTCAATTCACTGCTATCTTTGCATTGCTCAGGTCCATTGCGGGGGATGATGCCCCGCATTTTCTCCCATCCCCCGTTCACCCTGCAAAGCGTTTCCATTTTGCCGGAAGTGATCGATCGCAATTAAATAAGTAAACAGGAGATATTTCAATGAGATACCATGGAAGCAAAAAATGTACCCGATAAGCCCGAAGGAGCAGAGGATCTCGAGAAACTGAATCTTGAAGGGCTTATCAAAACCCTTCTCGACAGTACGGATCCCAATATCCGGCAATATGCTGCATACCTGCTGGGACAGGCAAAGAACCCCCGGGCCATCGAACCCCTGATCCATGCCCTTGCAGATTTTGACAAGTCTGTTCGCGAACAGGCTATGCTTGCCCTCTCCACCCTGGGGAAAGCGGCAATTGAACCCCTCGCCGAGGCAATGAATGAGCCCAAATGGGAGACCCGGTACCGTGCAGCGGAGGCCCTGGGAAAGATTGCCGATGAAAAAGCGGTACAACCCCTGATCCAGGGACTCAAGGATAACACGGATCATGTACGGTATATGGCAGCAAAAGGGTTACGCGGACTCGGGGATTCTGATACTATCGATCCGATGATCATCCTCTTAAAAGATGAGAATACGTATGTCCGGATGATGGTAGCACGGGCCCTTGGAGCGATTGGCGGGCCGAAAGTTCAGGCCGCACTTGCCACTGCCCTCGAAGCCGAACAGGACGACAAGGTCAAGGAAGCGATCCGGGAAGCAATGTCTTAGGGTTTTCATTTAATAAAAAACACTTTTTCCCCGGAAATCCGATACTTCCAAGTACCTGTTCCATTGGGTGACAGCGGCCCGGGAAAATTAAAAGATCCATTTTTTAATACCAGAAATTAATGTAAATTTGTGAGCGTGCACCTTAATTATGGCATTTAACCGGATGACGCACAGTTCTTCCGATCTGCAGCTGATGGAAGCTGTGGATACTGCCCGTTTTGAATTGGTACGGGGACTCATATCCAAAGGTGCACATGTCAATTACCGTGGAATTCACGGGGAGACTCCCCTGCTTAAATCGCTGATGTGCGATGATCCCCGGATCTGCCAGTTCCTGCTTGAGTCCGGGGCAGAGGTTAATATGCCGACGGCAAACGGTTACAGCCCGCTTGCCTTTGCCTGTCTCCAGAATAATTTTGAATATGTGCGGATGCTCCTCAAGCACAAGGCAGACATCAACCAGAAAACCCAGGACGGGTGGACTCCCCTCCTCATCGCATCAACGAACTCTTCGGTTTTTTTTGAAAACCAGGAACATGACTTTTACCATAATCTTATCGAGATAATGTACAAGTACGCTCATTATCATCCGGATTATAACCCTCTCCACATCGTCAATATGCTCTTAAAGGCCGGAGCAGTCCCCACCGAGTCCAATATGTTTGGCATGACCCCCCTGATGGCGGCATCAAGCATGGCGAATTACCGGATAACCGGAACAATCCTGGATCATTCAACCGCCGTAGATCTTCGGGATATGGAAGGAAAGACTGCCCTGATGTATGCCGTAACTTCTACCATTGAGGAGTTGATCGAGAGCCTGATTCACCTGCGGCTCGTAGGTGTTGAGATAAAATTATCCGATTTTCTGACCCCGACTGCGCTTGCCCAGATCAAACCGCAGTTCGAACCGGCAAAGGAGCTCTGTGTGAACTGCCTGCTCGAAGCCGGTGCAGATGTCCATGCCCGGGATAAGAAAGGGATCTCAATTCTCACGCACGCAGCCCGGACCGGCAATGTTGCCATTGTAAAGAATCTTGTTTCGCACGGTGCTGATGTCAGTGTAAAATCGCCCAAGGGTATCACACCCCTCTATGCCGCAGCGATCAACGGGCATAACGGGATCATTGAGTATCTCCTGTCGGAAGGAGTTGAAATTGACGGAAAACTGCATGATGGTGAGACCCCTCTCATGGCAGCTGTCTGGAACGGGCAGGTGGATACGGTTGCTCTTCTGTTACACAAAGGGGCGAATGTGCATGCAAAAAAGGTGACTACGTACAAACCCTCCGGAGAATCCAGCCTGGTATGGGCCGTTCACAAGCACCGCAATGAGAAGAACGAGAATTACGATATCATTTTCCAGATGCTTGCTGACGCCGGTGCAGAGTAACTCTTTCTTTCTTCCTTCTTTCTTTTTAAAAAAATGGAATTATCGGCTTTGTTGAAATCCTCTAAAAATAGTGGGGGTCAAGGGGATGCTCCCCTTGGGTTGCTTCCCCCTCTGGGGGAGAGAGGGGGTCACCCTCCAAATGGCCTATAAGAGAAAGTGAATCACCGGAAATAGGATTTCAACAGA
>JANYKQ010000078.1 GCA_025358115.1 Methanomicrobiales archaeon
CGGGTGGCAGAAGAGCTGGGCGCTGATCTCATCAAGACCAACTACCCCAATGACCCGGCAGCGTTCGGGAAGATCGTCAAGGCCTGCTCGGTGCCGGTCTTTATCGCGGGCGGGGAGAAGTGCGCCGACCTCGAATCCTTAAAGATCATCCGGGACTCGGTCAATGCGGGCGGCGCCGGGGTCTGCGTGGGAAGGAACGCCTTCCAGCGCAAGGACACCAATGCATTTGTCCAGGCCCTCTGCAACGTGGTGCACCACAACGTGGACCCGGCAAAGGCGCTGGAGCAGCACAAATGAAACAGTTCTGGGTCGACATCCGCCCCTGGAACAAGGAAGTCGCCACCACCTCCATCGAGAGCGGTGCGGATGCGCTGGTCGTGGACAAGGCCGAGGACGTAAAGCGGCTTGGCCGGATCGCGACGGTTGCCCCGGACGGGGACATGAAGATCGGTACCGATGTTACGGAATGTACCATCACCGACAAGGCCAGCGAGAACAGGGCAGCAGCGCTCGGGAAGCACAAGCCCGTCATCGTCACGACCAGCGACTGGACCGTCATCCCGCTCGAAAATCTCGTGGCCCAGTCCGATCACATCATCGCGAGGGTAAAGAACGCAGCCGAGGCCGAGATGGCAGTCCATGTCCTGGAAAAGGGCGTGTACGGTATCCTCCTCACGACAACCGATCCCGCGGTTGTCAAAGCAGTTGCTGCCCTCCTCAAGAGCACGACGGGCAAAGTCGGCCTTGTCCCGTTCACCGTAACAAAGATCCTGCCCGTGGGTATGGGCGACCGGGTCTGCGTGGACACCTGCTCGATGCTCTCCGATGGCCAGGGCATGCTGATGGGGAACACCTCGTCAGCCATGCTGCTGGTCCATGCCGAGACACTCGAGAACCCGTACGTTGCCCCGCGGCCCTTCCGGGTGAATGCCGGAGCCGTGCATGCCTACATTCTCCTGCCGGACGGCAAAACCGCGTACCTTGCGGACCTCGTAACCGGCGGCCAGGTGCTGGTCTCGGATGCTGAAGGTACCGCACATTCGGCCATTGTCGGCCGGGTCAAGATCGAGCGGCGGCCCCTGCTGCTCGTTGAGGCAACAAACGGCAAAAACATAGTGAGCCTGATCCTCCAGAACGCCGAGACGATCCGCCTGGTAGGAAAAGACGGAAAAGCAATCTCGGTCGTGGCCCTTGCGGTTGGCGACACGATCCTCGGCAGCATCCTTGAGGGTGGCCGGCACTTCGGGATGGCTGTAAAAGAGACCATCCGCGAGAAATAATCATGAAAAAGGCAGGCATCATTGGCGGAACCGGGAAGATGGGCCGGCTCTTTGCAAAGGTATTTGAAAAGGCCGGGTACGAAGTGCTGGTCTCCGGGAGAAAGACGGCCGTCACGGCAGCCGATATTGTAAACCAGTGCGATATCGTGATAGTCTCGGTTCCCATCCGGGAGACCGTGAAGGTGATCGAAACGATCGCCCCGCTCCTCCGGCCCGGCCAGCTCCTCTGCGACTTCACCTCGCTCAAGGTAAAACCCGTGGAAGCAATGCTCAAATCAAGAGCGGAAGTGATCGGCCTCCACCCGATGTTCGGGCCCACGGTCAAATCCATCAGCCGCCAGACCATCATCGTCTGTCCCGCCCGGGCGAAGGAAGCCCGGGTAGCAGAACTCGTAACGATCTTCGAAGCCCGGGGCGCGATCTGCACGGTTGCAACCCCCGAAGAGCATGACCGGATCGTAGCCGTGGTGCAGGGGCTCACCCACTTTGTCACGCTCTGCATGGCAGACACCGTCCGGCGCCTTGGCGTGGACCTCAACAAGACCGGGCAGTTTGAGAGCCCCGTGTACCAGATCGAGCTCTCGCTCGTGGGCCGGCTCCTCTCGCAGGATCCGGCACTCTATGCCGACATCCTCCAGCAGAACCCCTATGTGCCCGAAGTCCTCGCCGCCTGCCGCCTTTCTGCTGCGGATCTCGCCACGATTGTCGAGGCAAAAGACCCGGAGCAGTTCCGGGCATTCTTTGAGAAGAACAGCCGCCACCTCGGCAAGTATTGCGAGGAAGGCCAGAAAACAACCGATGCCCTGATCGAGTGCATGGTGAACCGATGAACGACAAAACCGCAAAGCATGCACCTGCACGAAGACCGGAGCGCCTGATCACCCTCGGGCCGCAGGGCACCTTCTCCCACGAGATGGCACTCAGGATGAACCTGGTAAAGCCCGAAGAGATAGTCCTCCTCCCGACCATTCACGGCATCATGGATGCGGTGGCCCGGGGCGAAGGGGATGCAATCGTCCCTATGGAGAACTCCGAGGCGGGCAGCGTGGGCGAAACCCTTGACGGCCTCTCGCGCCACCCGCTCTTCATCACGGGCGAGATGTACATGCCCATCCACCACAACCTCGCCTCGCTCGTTGAACTCGGGAAGATCCGCGTCATCTACGCCCATCCCCAGACCCACGAGCAGTGCAGCGAAGCCATAGAGAAGTGGGGCGTGCCGGTCATCCACACGAGCAGCAATGCGTCGAGTGCCCTTGAGGCAAAGAAGACCCCCAACGCAGGAGCCCTCATCCCGATTATTGCGGCCGGGCTCTACCATATGCCCGTGCTCGTCCGGAACACCGAGAACAATCCCTCCAATACCACCCGGTTCGTCCGGGTCTCCCTCACTCCCGTGCAGGAGACAAAGCCGGAGAAATGCAGCATCCTCATCGACCCCGACACGGACCGGTCCGGCCTGCTCCATGACCTGCTCGATGTCTTTGCCAGCCGGAATATCAACCTGACCCGGATCGAGTCCCGGCCCTCGAAGCGCAGGATGGGCGAATACGTCTTCTTCCTCGACACCACCTGGTCGCCAAAGACCGCTGGAGCAATCACCCAACTCAGGACCATCACCGGCGTCAAGGAACTCGGCTGCTACCGGAAGATCGGGGTGCCGGCATGAAAAAGACCATAAAAAAGAGCCGCGAAGTTGACCTGGCAGTTGCAGCCCCGCCCTCAAAAAGTTACACCCACCGGGCCCTGATTGCCGGGGCACTGGGCAAAGGGCGGACGGTTGTCCAAAACCCGCTCGATGCGGAAGACACCCGCCTCACTCTCGCAGCCCTCCGCACGCTGGGGGTGCAGGCAGACCGGGAAACGGACCGGATCACCCTTGAAGGCTGCGACGGCCTCCTGCCGGCCGTTGACGAGACTCGAATCGATCTCGACAACTCCGGCACCAGCCTCCGGCTCCTCACGTCCCTGGCCCTGCTCTGCCGGCACCCGGTCACCCTGACGGGAAGCCCGCGGATGCAGGAACGGCCGATCGGCCCGCTCGCAGCCGCCCTTCCCGCAATTGGCGGCAAAGTGGAGTTTCTCAAAAAGGACGGCTATCCCCCGCTCCGGGTGAGCGGGCATCTTACCGGGGGACTGGTCATAATCGACGGCTCGATCAGCAGCCAGTTCATCTCCTCGATCCTGATCGCTGCACCCTATGCAGAGAGTGAAATCGTGGTGAGGATCCCTGCACCACCGGCTTCGGCCTCCTATCTCGATATCACGCTCGATGTGATGAGCACGTTTGGGGCCCGTATCGAGCGGACCGGCTACGAGCGGTTTGCGGTCAGCCCGCACGATCACTACCGGGGCCGGACCTATGCGGTTGAAGGAGACTACTCCTCCGCCTCGTACTTCTTTGCCCTCGCTGCCATCTGTGGCGGAAAGGTGACAGTAAAGAACCTCTCTCCCCAATCCGTGCAGGGCGACCGCAGGTTCCCCGAGGCATTGCAGGCCATGGGCTGCACCGTGACCCGGGGGACAGACTCGGTCACCGTGGAAAAGAGCGGGGACCTCCGGGGCATTGACTTTGACATGGCCACCTCGCCCGATACCGTCCAGACGCTCTGCATGGTGGCAGCAGTTGCCACAACTCCCACCACCATCACGGGCATCAGTCATCTGAAGTTCAAGGAGAGCGACCGTATCAATGGAACCGCAGACCGGCTCCGGGCGCTCGGCAGCGACGTGACGGTCGGCGACGATCGTATCACCATCCGGCCGGCCCGCCTGCACGGCGGCACAATAGACCCGGCAAACGATCACCGCACCGCGATGAGTTTTGCCGTGCTGGGCTGCGGCATCGGGGGAATCATGATAGAGAACGCAGAATGTGTGGACAAATCCTTCCCGGGTTTCTGGGAAGAACTCGGCAGGGCGATCCCATGAAGCGAATCGTGCTGACCGGGTTCCGGGGAACCGGCAAGACCGAAGTGGGGAAGATCCTCGCCGGCCGGCTGAACATGCCCCTGCTGGATACGGACGCTCTCGTTGAGCAGAAGACCGGCAGGTCGATTCCCTCCATCTTTCACGAAGAGGGCGAGGAGCGCTTCCGGATCATGGAGCGCGAAGTTATTGCTTCCCTCCCGACCGACAATGTCGTGATCAGCACCGGGGGAGGAGCGGTGATCGACCCCAGGAACATGGAACACCTGCGCAGGGGGAGTGTGCTTGTCCTGCTCACCGCAGGTATCGATGCGATCGAATCGCGACTGGCCCGAGCCCCCCGCCCGCCCCTGACCAGTCTTCCCCTGAGAGAAGAGATTGCCGAACTCCTGGACCGTCGCCGCCAGCATTACTATGCCTCGGCCGATTTCTGCGTGGATACGGGCGAGACCACGCCGGACGCTGCCGGGGAGAAGGTGCTCCATTTCCTCTCCGCAGGAAATACATCGCAAAAGCAGCGGACAACCGCTATGCAGTTCTTCAAAACCGGGCGGATTCCCCCTCTCGCACTCGGAAACCTCGAGCAGGTGCTGCTCGGGGCGGACCGTGACCCGCAGACCCGCATCATGGGGGTTGCCGGGTACCCGTGCGCCCACAGCAGGAGTCCTGCCCTCTTCAACGGGCTCTTCGAACGCTATGGCCTCAATTACCATTACACCTGGTTCGAGGACCCGGAGATAGCCGAGATCATGAAGATCGCCCGGTGCGTGGATGCCAAAGGGCTCTCGGTCACGATCCCGTTCAAAGCCGATGTTATGGAATACGTTGACGAAGTGGACGAACACGCAGCACAGCCTATCGGGGCGGTGAACAGCGTTGTCTTTGCCTGCGGGACTGCCATCGGGTATAACACCGACTGGCTTGGCGTCCGAAAACCGCTCGTCCACCTGAAAGGATCAAAGGCGGTGCTGCTCGGGGCCGGGGGCGTTGCTGCGGCTGCAGCATATGCGCTGGTCGATCTTGACATGGACCTGACGATCTTAAACCGGACACCGGCAAACGCAAAAGTGCTCGCAGACCGGTTTGGCTGTAAGTCGGCCGAATGGAACACCTTTGATGCAATCAGGCCGGATCTCGTGGTGAATGCAACCCCGCTGGGCATGGATCCGGATACCCGGAGCCCGCTTACGGATGAGCAGATCCTCCCTTCCATGACCATTTACGATCTGGTCTACACCCCGCCCGAAACGCCGCTTATCCAGGCTGCACAGGAGAAAGGGTGCTCAACCATTCTCGGGACCGAGATGTTCATCCACCAGGCGCGTGAACAATTCTATCTGAACTTCGGTATCGATGTACCGGATGCAACCATCCGGGAGCTGGTAGTATGAACACATTTGGCAGAAATTTCAGGTGCACGACGTTTGGCGAAAGCCACGGGCCGGCTGTGGGCGTGGTGATTGACGGGTGCCCGGCTGGCATGGCACTAGCGGAAGGGGATATCCAGCCACTCCTTGACCGGAGGCGGCCGGGCACTTCACCGCTCACATCCCCGCGAAAGGAGAGCGACCGGGTGGAGATCCTTTCCGGTGTTTTTGAAGGACAGACCACCGGCACACCGATCGCCCTCATGGTCAGGAACGAGAACCAGCAGTCAAAGGATTACGAAGAACTCCGGGAAAAGTTCCGCCCGGGCCACGCTGACTTCACGTACCATGAAAAATTCGGCACCCGGGATCACCGGGGCGGCGGCAGGAGCTCCGGGAGGGAAACCCTCTCGCGGGTAGCAGCCGGTGCCGTTGCCATCAAATACCTTGCTGCCCGGGGAATCGCGATCACCGGAACTATCACTGAAGTGCATGGCAAAACCGATCCCGTGGAAATGGAGAATGAAATCCTTGCGGCAAAAGCAGCCGGCGATTCTGTGGGAGGAATCGTAGAGATCACCGCGACCGGGTGTCCCGCCGGCCTCGGCGATCCGGTCTTTGGGAAACTCGATGCACTGATAGCCGGCGCCATGATGGGGATCGGTGCGGTCAAGGGCGTGGAGATCGGCGACGGGTTTGCCGCAGCACGGACATTCGGGAGCAGGAACAATGACCCGATGACGGCTGACGGGTTTTTGAGCAACCATGCCGGGGGTATTCTCGGAGGTATATCCTCCGGCCAGGACATTGTTGTCCGGATCGCGGTAAAACCCACACCATCCATTGCAAGGATCCAGCAGACCCGCGATATTCATGGCAATGCCGTTGAGATCTCTGTTGGCGGCCGGCACGATCCCTGCATAGTCCCCCGTATTGTTCCGGTTGCAGAATCCATGATGGCGCTGGTGCTCATCGACTGCGTACTGGAACAGAAGAGATACCGGTAAACCCCGGGCATCTACCGGCCTGCTGTATTTTTTTCCGGCCGCCATCACCGGAAGTTCCCGTTCCGGAAATTCCTGTTCCTGGGAAAAAGATTTTTTTGTTTTAGTAACCCGAACCGTACGAATTGCTGAGTGCCGGGAGCGTCGGGATAACCGTAACGCCGGTAACGTTTGCGGCAGACCAGGCGAAATTGAACTATTCCCCTTTCAAATCGCCGGGTTTGCGGTCTCCGGAATAATAATACCGGGGCATACCCTGAACACAGCCTGTTTTACCCCATCCGGCCGGGAGAGTGCCGTGATATCCCCGGGACAGATAACCGAAGGGGCAGTGACCGGAATGACACTGAATGCAGGCCATTGTGCAAGGCAGGAGTACAGGAAAACAGTGCTGCCACGGTTAAAAAAGATGTTTTAATAATACCCGCCACCGATGGCGAAATCATCGAGCACCTTGTACCGGGTTCCGGCAGAGGTCACAAACACTTCGCACCGGTCTTTTCCTTTGGTGCCCGGGACAACAATTTCATCACCGGGAAGGGGTTTCTTGCCATCATTCATGACAAATTCCTGGTACGTGCCATCCGCTCTGTACACCCGCATCATAACCTTATTGATAAAACGTTCTCCCGCTCCCCCCTGGTATTGCAGGTGGATCTCGGTGGTAGTGCGATCTTTTGTGAGCAGGACATTGACCTGCTGATCCGTGGGCATGACCCTGACAAGCTCTGTTGTTACCGTGGGAACCGGTGTTGCAGTTACCAGTACGGTCGTGGGAACCGGGGTTTGCAACGGAGTAAGAGCCGGAGTTGCAACCGGAGTTGCCGGGGTACTTGTCCCGGTGCCGGAAGTGCATCCCGATGCGAGCACGCAGAGCAGGATCACAAGACCGGTGATCAGGATGGAGACATGTTTCATAACAGAAGGCTTGTAGTTACTCCCTATTTCTGATTTGCGCCTGCAGGTTTCAAAGACGGGCAATAATTTTTTTCATGAACAGGGAAGACGGGATTATCCGGCCAGCCGGACGAAAGATGATCAACGGATGGATCTTACCGGGGGAGGAAAGCGACGGGGAGGGGATCACCGGGGATTTTTCCCGCTCACGGTTGTATTTTTTTCATGCGATACCCATTCGGTGAACCCGCCCTCGAACATCACAACATCCGGATACCCGAGATACCATTTCAGGATGAGAAATACCGATACCGCGGTTCTTCCCGTTCCGCAGGAACAGATGATCGTTTTGTCCGGGGTGATACCCAGATCCGCCAGGATTGTGCGGATCTCCGCTTCCGGTTTTAAGAGCGCAGGATTGTCCGGAACCATCAGGCAGGCTGCCGGAAGACTGACTGCCCCGGGGATATGGCCGGGTTTTCTCCACGGGCCCTGGCCCTCGTACCAGGCCGGGGGCCGGGTATCCAGCAGCACCACATCCGGCTTATCCTTCATGCTGACACAGGTTTCGTACCCTATGAAGAGATCGACGGGCATCTCCACGGTAAATCCCGAGAGGGAGGATTCACCATACTCCTGTGCCAGCGGGTGGCCTTCGGCTCTCCATTGCTCAAGACCGCCATCAAGGATCATCACCCGCCGGCACCCAAAGCGGACAAGGGAGTAAGCTACAAATCCCGCTTCCAGCCCGTCACCCGCAGCTGCTGCCGGCGCATTCTTTGCCCGGGCTTCCGAGTACAGAACAATCGTGCTCTCGGGTTCAAACCCGAGCGTCCGGAAGAGTACCTGTGCCAGTCCGGCAGGAATCCAGCGGACGGGAATCTTGCCGACATGCATGCGGAAGAGCCCTTCATGGATATGAATGGCGCCGGGGATATGATCCGTGAAATAGGCATGACCATTCTGCCGGCAGTCGGCAATGATCAGGCCAGGATCGTTACGGTGGGCTGCCAGCCATTCCGGAGAGACCCAGCTTATCATGCGGGTACCAGCGTTTTTTTTCGATACGTTTCATCCATAAAACAACGACATCTCCCCGGGCTTTGCGAGCTGATTTTTCTTTAGTAACGCCCTTTTCTTCCGGAACGGTTATAGTTTTTCAAGAAGGAGGTGCGGGTACGACAAAAATGAGGGGTTTTCTGGGGTATGCATTCACCGCACAACCATCCATTCCCCGGTATCGTTCACGAAAAAGCCTTAAACCCTATCCACACGGCTGCAACAATTACAAAACATTGAGAATACCGCCCTCATCGCACCCGGGTATGCGGCTTATCGATCAGCCGGTACATTCCTTTCGGCACGGTGATCTCAAACCGCGAACCTTTTCCGGGCTCACCGGTCTCCCGGATACCGATATCGGTAATTTCAAGGATCTCATGGGCAACAAAAAGACTCATGCGGGAATTTTTCCCGTACCCGCGCCGGAAGATCTTCTCTTTCTCTTCTGCCTGGACACCAACACCATCATCTTCACAGATAATGAGCAGGTTATCCGCATGTTTATTCATGGAGAAACGGATCCGGGTAATCTTTTTACCGTGACGTATGGCATTTTCCAGCAGGTTGAAAAATACCTTGGCGATCAGCGGGTCGGCATACAGTTCTATCCCCCCGGGGATCTCATTATCGATCCGGACCTGTCCCGGCGAAATTTCTTTAACCGCGGAATTCACGAGCTCCCCGACATCCAGCCAGACAATGGTATTGAGCCCGATATTCTCATAGGACTTGGTCAGTTTGATCAAAGAGGAGATCTGGTCCCCCGAGGCATTGATCTTCTGGAAATAATCAGTAAAGGCATCGGCCGGCTGTTCTCTCTCCAGCCGGCTGATGTACCCCCGCAGGATGGTGAGCTGGTTGTTGATATCGTGCCGGGTGACCGTTGAGAAGAGATTGAGTTTCTTGTTGGCCATCTTCGATGCATTTTCTGCCCGCTTGCGTTCGGTGATGTTCTCGAACATGGTGATAAAAAATCCTTCTTTCTGGCTGTACACCGTAATGGAGAGATGCGACTCCAGCTGGGGCAGGTAGGTCTCAAACTTCTCGGTCTTTCCGGTCCGGGAGACCCGGTTATAGATCTCGAGCAGTTCGGGATTTGACTCATGAATGCCGGGGATAACTTCGCTGATCCTGCGCCCTGCCACTTTTTTTAACCCGGTCAGTTTCCCGAATGCACTGTTGACTTCAATATAGACAAAATCCACGGGCATGGTGCGATCATACAGGATTTTGCAATACGCGTATCCTTCGAGCATATTTTCAAAGAGCGAATGGTAGCGCTCCTCGCTCTCCCGCAGCGTCTCTTCAGCCAGCTTCCGTTCGGTGATGTCGGTGGAAATGCCCATCAGGCCGCAGATCCTGCTGCTCCCGGGTTCCTCGTAGATAGGAGTCTTGAGATCCCAGTACACACGCCGCCCTCTCCCGGCATGGTCAACATTGATCTCCTCGTTCGTCTGTTCGCCCCGCAACACACGCGAGTCTATCTCCTGGAGACGCCTCACGGATTCCGCTGGGAAAAAGCGGGTATCATCGCAACCAATAACTTCCTCGTCGGTTGTTGCCCCGAACAACTCCCGGGTCAGCTGGTTGACATAGACATACCGGGACCGGGTATCTTTCATGTAGACATGCACCGGAACCAGGTCGAGCGCTTCGCGGAAACGCTGCGCCTCGACAACAGTCTCCTTTAACCTCAGCTCCACCTGCCTGCGCTCGGTGATGTCCTTTGCAAAACAGCAGCAGTACTGTTTATCCTTGAACTCAAGGTAATTGAGAACCATCTCAACAGGAATCTCAATTCCCTGGCGCGTCCGGAGTATGGTCTCAAAGGTGTACTGCTGGTCCCGCTTGATGATCTCCCAGATATCATCCCAGGGGACGGGAAAAATACCTTCGAAGAGATCCTTAAAGGATTTTGAGATTACATCCTGGTACTGGTACCCCAGGACCTGCTGGGCTTCCTTGTTCATGTACACAAACCGGCCATTCTGGCCGATCCAGGTGATCATGTAGGAAGCATTGTCCATGGCAAACTGGGTGAAGGTGAGCTGGAAATTGGTCTTCTCGTGGCTGGAGATCTCTTCATAGAGCTGCTTGTTCAAATCCTGGATGTCTGCAATACGATTCTGTTTTAAGCTCTCTATCTCTTCAGTGCTCCGGCTTACTTTCTGTTCAAGTATTTTAATCTCGGTGATGTCAAGACCATTCCCCAGGTACCCGTCCGGATTCCCGTTCTGGTCAAACAGCATCCGGAATTTCCACCTCTGCCACTGTGAATCCCCAGCCGGTGTAATCACCTTGAATTCCAGCAATGCAACCGGATCGGAATCATCCAGGGAGAGGAGGCAGTTTTTGATCTTTTTGTACTCAACGTCAGGAATAGGTGGTCGCCAGTTCTGGCCAATGAGATCGGCCTGGGTTTTTTGCAGGAGATTACTATAGGCCCGGTTAACGTACGTCAGGGTCCCGTCAGGGGCAAACCGGCAGATATATTCTATCCACTCCAGCCCGGAGGGGAACTCACCCTTTCCATTTTCGGTAATTTTTTCCGGGGCAGCTTCCTGGATAAAATCAACAATCAGGGAAACACCATTGTAACCATTCTCAAAAAAGACCGGGCTGACGGTAAGCATACAGGAAATATCCCGGTCACCAATCTTGAGGGATGCTGAGGTTTTGGATTCATTTCCCCGGATCCCGTCTTTGATCAAATCCGGCAGACCTGGCTGACTCTGCACGGCAAAGGGAAGTTGTTCCAGGGTCTTTCCGATAATCTCTTTTTTTGTAATTTTTAACAGGGTTGTAAACGAATCATTGATATCTGCAGCGGTCAGGTTCTGGTAAAAAATGATCACATGACTTTTGGTCAGCTTGAGAACTGCAGTGGCAGGCAGCTTGTTTGCAATGCAATAGATCTTTGCCGTCCCGATCCGTTTGAGGGTTACCCGGCCTGCCATCTGGAGCATATCCATGTATTTTGCAACCGAATTACGGTTCATATCAAGCATTTCTGAAATACTTCTGATGGCCAGTCCTTCCGGATGTTCAGACAGAAGGTTCCGGATTGTAGAAATTTCATCAGGGTATTTTTCAACAGCCATTGTATGAGAGATAAATTCCAAGGAAGTATTTAAATCTTTATTTTTGCCAAGCAGAAATGCCATGCAGATAGTCTGATTTATATTTCCTTTTACTATATTGCCAACTACTTCCCGGGGAAAAACCCCATTGAATGACGGTTCTCCGGGATGACACTATGCGGAGCATGAACAAAATCCATCGGGTTTTTGATGGGAATCAAAAAGCACTGCGGGACAGATACCCGGTCAGAAATGTATGATCTCTGTCCGTCACGTGCATGGATTATCTGAATCAAACGAGAGGTTGAGGGTGAATGAGTTTTATTGATGATATAAAAATCGGGAAGAAACTCCTTGGCGGATTTCTTATAGTAATCCTGTTGCTCGTAGTTGTTGCAATGGTCGGGTATACCAGTATGGGAAGCATGAGTGCGAATTCTGCAAAGATCTACAATGACCGGACGGTCCCCATTGACCAGCTGGGCGTTATAGCTGCGGACATGCAGCAGATGCGGGCTGAAATATACCGGTATATTTACGTACCGACTGCAAGAGCGGATCTTGAACTGACCACGATTCCTAACCTGCGGGCCGATATCAGCAAGACCATGGATGCATACCGTTCATCGCCAAACCTGCTGCCGGAAGAGAAAGCCAGCCTGGCGAAATTTGATACCGCATATGCGGAATGGAACCGGCAGTACGATGCAACCATAGCAGCAGCCAAAGCAAATGACAAGGCTGTCTACGAGGCACAGTTACTGGCGGGATCACCGCTGGTCAATGCACGGACAGACACGGTTGCTGCCTATAAATCCCTGCTTGCAATAAATGTCAAGGAAGCAGATGCACTCAACAAGGCAAACGGAGCGCAGGCCACCGGCAGCAGCATGATGATGATAATCGCGGTCATTGTCGCGGTGATTGCCGGCCTTGGCATTGCAATGTACCTTTCAAAGAGTATCACCGGGCCTATCGATCAGGTTTCCAGCAATTTAAGGGAGATGACCCGGGGTCACCTCAAAAACCGGCTGAGACTGACACGGAAGGATGAGATTGGCGAGATGGCAGCGTCAATGGATATCTTCTCAGAAGACCTGCAGGTGCATGTGATTGGTTCTCTGGACAGGATCTCAAAATGTGACCTGGCCATCGACCTCAAGATCAAAGATCCCGATGACGAGATTACGCCCATCATCATGCTGTCGGTCAAGTCGCTCAATGATATGATGCGCGAGACCACGATGCTGACCAATGCCGCCATGGAAGGCCACCTGGATGTGCGGGCTGACCCGGCAAAGTTCCAGGGATGCTACCAGGAGATCCTTGTCAACATGAACAAGACCCTTGATGCGGTTATCGGACCGCTCAATGTAGCAGCGGAATATGTTGACCGGATCAGCAAGGGAGACATCCCGGCCAGGATCACCGATAAGTACAACGGCGATTTCAACGAGATAAAGAACAACCTCAACAACTGTATCGACAACATCAACGCACTGGTTGCCGATGCCGGGATGCTCCGGGCTGCAGCAATTGAAGGCAAACTCGCAACGCGGGCTGATGCGGGCAAACACCAGGGCGATTTCCGGAAAGTCGTACAGGGTGTTGACGATTGTCTTGATGCAGTCATAGGGCCGCTCAATGTTGCCGCAGATTACGTAGACAGGATCAGCAGGGGGGCAATGCCCCCGAAGATCACCGACCCCTACAACGGCGACTTCAATATCATCAAGAACAACCTCAACAACTGTATCGACAACATCAACGCTCTCGTGGTTGACGCGAACATGCTCGCGAAAGCTGCAGTGGAAGGAAAACTCGACACCCGGGCAGATGCCGGCAAACACCAGGGCGATTACCAGAAGATCGTCAGGGGGGTCAATGAATGTCTCGACTCGGTGATAGGACCGCTCAATGTGGCAGCCGAATATGTTGACCGGATCAGCAAAGGTGACATCCCGACCAGGATTACCGACAATTACAACGGTGACTTCAACGAGATCAAGAACAATCTCAACAACTGTATCGATGCGGTCAATGCACTCGTAGCCGATGCCGGGATGCTCGAGAAAGCAGCCGTTGACGGTAAGCTCGCAACCCGGGCGGATGCAGCCAAACACCAGGGCGATTACAAGAAGATCGTTGTCGGTGTGAACAACTGTCTTGACTCCGTTATCGGACCGCTCAATGTTGCAGCAGATTACGTGGATAAGATCAGCAAGGGAGCCCTCCCGAAGAAGATCACCGACCCGTACAATGGCGACTTCAATGTCATCAAGAACAACCTCAACAACTGTATCGACAACATCAACGCTCTCGTGGCAGACGCGAACATGCTCGCAAAGGCCGCAGTGGAAGGCAAACTCGATACCCGTGCTGATGCCGGCAAACACCAGGGCGACTACCAGAAGATTGTTATCGGGGTGAACAACTGCCTTGACTCAGTTATCGGACCGCTCAACGTGGCGGCCGAATATGTTGACCGCATCAGTAAAGGCGACATTCCAACCCGGATCACCGACAACTACAACGGGGACTTCAACGAGATCAAGAACAACCTCAACAACTGTATCGACGCGGTCAATTCACTCGTTGCTGATGCAGGTATGCTTGCAAAGGCAGCGGACGAAGGCAAATTAAAGACCCGGGCAGATGCCAGCAAACACAGCGGAGATTACAAGAAGATCGTTGATGGAGTCAACCAGACGCTTGACTCGGTGATCGAACCGGTCAACGAAGCCCTCCGGGTTTCGAAAGGCTATGCAACGCAGGACTTCACCACCCGCGTAGATCCAAACCTCAAGGTACCCGGAGACTGGCTGGCATTCAAAGAGGCTTTGAACAATATCGGAATCGCCGTGTCGGCTGCGGTAACCAACATTGGTTCGCAGGTGACCGACCTTGCGGCAGGCGCCGAAGAGGCTAATGCAAGTGTCGAGGAAGTCACGGCAGGTGCCGGCCAGGTTGCAAAGAACACCGGCGCGGTCAGCACCAATGTTGAGAAATCCATGGCGGGTATCTCACAGGTACAGAAGGCCATGGAAGATCTCTCCCGCACCATCCAGGAAGTTGCCACCCGGGCCGATGTAACGGCAAAACTCGTGCAGGACACAACCTCTTACAGCAAAGAGGGAATGGACCTTGCAAGGAAGACCGAGAACGGCATGCAGGGCATCACCAAATCCTCGAATGAAGTCAACACCATCATCCTCGAGATCAAGGGACAGATGGACAAGATCAGCGAGATCGTCAACCTCATCACCGACCTGGCCAACCAGACGAACCTGCTTGCCCTCAACGCAGCCATCGAAGCCGCACGTGCCGGCGATGCCGGGCGCGGGTTTGCGGTTGTGGCAACGGAAGTCAAGTCACTCGCCGTCGAGTCCCGGGCTTCGGCCGAGAAGATCGCCGAGATGATCAGCAATCTCCAGACCCAGACCAACCATGCCGTAGATGCAGTCGCCTCATCGAACACCGGAGTGAAAACAGGCAGCGAAGCCCTGCAGGAAACCCTGAACAGTTTCTCCAAGATCGTAGAATCCATCGACCAGGTAAGCAAGAACGTCAGCGATGTAGCTGCTGCTGCTGAAGAACAGGCGGCTTCGGTTGAAGAAGTGACAGCCAGTGTGAATGAAGTCGGCGGACTGATGCAGAGCACGGCAAAGGAGTCAACCGATGCTGCTGCCGCCAGCCAGGAGTCGGCAGCCGCGATTGACCAGATCTCAAAGGTCATTGGCAATGTGAACAACATTGTCGACAAAGTGACCAAAGAAGTCTCGCGGTTCAAGTGCTAAAAGGGGGGTAAGGAATGTCAAAAGTCACCTCAGCAGCAGAAGAGGAGAATCATTCCCCTTCACCCGCTGCACATGGCCAGGCTGTAATGGAAAAAAACCCGGTTGTGAAGGATAAAAAGACTGGGCAGCATGAAAAAGGCATGCTGCAGGTTGTTGAGTTCCTGCTCGGAAACGAGCAGTATGCAGTTGATCTCTTCGATGTCAAGGAAGTAGTTGAGTACACAACCATCACCCAGCTTCCCAACAGCGCCTCCTACATGAAAGGCATCATCGATCTACGGGGCGAGATCACGACAATCGTGGACTTAAAAGAACGCCTGCATATCATTGCAACAACCGAAACAAAGGACGAAAACAGCAGGATCATTGTACTGGACGAAAAGATCACCCGGGCAAAGACCGGGATCATGGTTGACGATGTAACCTCAGTCTCAACCTTCGATTTTAGTGACATTGACAAGACGTCCACCGGTGATGCCAATGAAGATACTGCAATTCTTGGGATCATCAAAAAGAAGGTCAAGGACAAGGAACACGAGAAGAACGAGCTGATCATCTGGATCGATATCAAGTACCTGCTCAAGGATATCGGCGAAGGGATGACACTCACGTAAATTTTCTGGAGCGGGGATTAGATGAATTCGATCATACCGGAAACCCAGGGTATCGTAACCATTGAAGGACTGGACAGGGAGCAGAAGGAAAAGGCCCGGAGAAATGCAGCACTCTGGATACAATATTCATGTCTTTCAATCGGCCGGATCTATGGAACAGAACTCCTCGATAACGGGGGACTGGCGACCGTAACGTCTGAAGTATCGGTTGCCTGCCATACTACAGCAGGGCAGGTAACATGGGGGGATAGCTGAAACAGGGAATCATTTACCGTAAGGGAAATTTCTGCATACACAAAAGTCATCCGGTAAAATGCTGTGTTTATTAAAAAGAATATTTCTTTTTTTGTAATTCGACACAACATTTTTAACAGACCGGAGGAAAACGGCATGAAATTTCCTGTTTTAAGGAAAACATCCTGAAAAAAATTCAACTATCATGAGGAAAACGATGAAACCAAAAAAAACAGCGGCCGTACCCACAAAAAAAACTGAAAAACATGTTGAGAAAGGAACAGAAACACTCCCGGAAACAAAGGACAGGCATGCTGGGCAGAACGTTTGTTTCGGGTTTGAAGTGCACCAGCCGTTCCGGCTCAACCGGCACTTCTCACCCGACCCAAAGGCGAAAAAAAGTGATCTGCCTGCACTCTATTTTGATACGCTGAACAAGGAGGTACTGGAGCGGGTATCGGAGAAATGTTATGTACCCGCTACTTTAAAGATCCTGGAAAAAATTGACGAGGGATTCCGGTGTTCTTTTTCCTTTTCCGGAACATTAATCGAGCAGCTGGAAAAGTGGCAGCCCGATGTCCTCTCCCTTTTCGATGCCGTTGCCCGGCATAAAAATACCGAGCTGCTCGGGCAGACCTATTACCACAGCATAGCCGGTTGCTTTGGCGATAAGGCGGAGTTCATCGAGCAGGCAAAGATGCACACCGACCTGATGTATGATCTCTTCAAAACCCGTCCCACGGTCTTTGAAAATACCGAGTTCACGTTCAATAACCAGATAGCCACCCTGGTAAAAGAGATGGGCTATGCCGGCATCTTCACCGAAGGGGTAGATCGCATCCTTGGCTGGAGAAGCCCGCACCACATCTACAGCTGCAATGATCTTCCTGTCCTCCTGCGCGATGTCCAGCTTTCCGATGACATCGCCTTCCGGTTTGCCAACCAGGGCTGGGACAAGTACCCGCTCCGGGCAGATACCTATGCAGGCTGGTTGTCAGGTACGCAGGGGGATGTCACTAATATCTTCCTGGATTATGAAACATTCGGCGAACATTTCTGGGAAGATACCGGGATCTTTAATTTCCTCTCCCATCTTCCCGCTGAGATGGAGAACCGGGGGGTTAAAACCCTCCTGCCCGGCGAGGTCTTAAAAAAGTACTCCCCGGTGGGAACACTGGATGTGCACGATACGATCTCGTGGGCCGATATAGAAAAAGATGCTTCGGCCTGGATGGGCAATGAACGGCAGCACACTGCCTACTCGGCAGTCCAGAAGGCAGCTGCATATGCCGGGGACAAGTCGATCTGGCGGTATCTCACCACCAGCGACCACTTCTACTACATGGCCTCCAAGTACGGCACCTGCGGCGAGGTGCACAACTACTTCAGTCACCACGAGGCCGAGGATGCATTCAGGACCTATATGGCAGTCCTGGCTGATTTTGAAAAACGTAACATCAAGGTTATGAAGAACCGCGGGTCGGCAAAGACATTGCGGACGCTTAATCCCGAAGAGGCTTTCCATTTCACTTCGCCTTCCGGTTATATCGGGTACGCGGCTTACAGCCTTGACCAGTTCACCGACCAGCTCCGGGTAGTACCGGGCGACTCAGTCCAGTACCACCAGGAGCGGGATGATATCGCCAACTGGATCCTGCATACCCTGGAGGATGAAAAACTGGCTGAAAACGTGAGGGGAAACAAGGACCGGCAGGAACTTCTGAAGATTATCAATGAGAGGAGAGAGCAGTTATGGAGTCACTTAACGTAGCCTTCTTCTGCTGGGAATCAATGTATGCCGAGCGGGTTGGCGGTCTTGCCAGTGCAGCAACCAACCTTGCAGAGACCCTGGCAAAGAACCATGACGTGCATTACTATACCCGGGGGGCGATGCCGGACCAGACCATCAACGGCGTCAGGTACCATTACTGCCGGCCCCAGGGGGGAAATACCCTGCAGTACTGCGAGGATATGAGCAACCAGATGGTGGAGCAGTTCCACCAGACCGAGCGGGAGGGGAGATTTGATATCCTGCATTTCCATGACTGGCACCCGATAACGGCCCTCCACCGGCTCCAGGACCGGGACACCATCCTCACGTTCCATTCAACGGAGTACGGCAGAAACGGTAACCAGCACGGGGACTGGTGGGAGTATAAGGAGATCTCTGGCAAGGAATGGTATGGCGCGCTGATTGCAAAGAGGGTTACTGCCGTTTCCTCTGTCACGAAACGTGAGGTCATGCAGATCTATAATGTCCCGGATGAGAAGTGCGACGTGGTTCCCAATGGCATTGTTCCACAGCAGTACCGGGCCCATCTCGATGCCGGAGAGGTCAAACGATCCTATGGTATCCACCCCTATACTCCGCTCATCCTGTTCATCGGGAGACTGGTGTACCAGAAAGGACCCGATCTCTTCATTGAGGCGATACGAAAAGTATGCCAGCACCGCTGGGACGCGAAGGTGATTGTTGCCGGTGACGGGGGAATGCGGCAATACCTCCAGAGCAGGGCGCATGATCTTCCGGTAAATTTTGTAGGGTATATCCAGGATTCTGAGTACATCCGTCTCCTCAATGCATGCGATCTTGTCGTGATTCCAAGCCGGAACGAGCCGTTCGGTCTTGTTCTGCTCGAAGCATGGAGTGCCGAGAAACCGGTTGTTGCCTGTGATGTCGGGGGCCTCTCTGAGAACATTGACTCGTTTGTCAACGGGATTAAAGTCTGTCCTGAAGCTGATTCACTGGCATGGGGGATCAACAGCATGATGGGTGACCCGGCAAAAGCCCGGGTAATGGGCAGACAGGGCAGGAATAAAGTGGACCGGCAGTTCCTCTGGGACCCGGTTGCCCGGCAGATGACGGATACATACTCGCGGGTAGTAGCATGAATGCGGTACGAAGTAATCCCCGGCCCTGTGAAGGAAACCCGGTTCCGGTCAAATGGAGTGGCCGGTTGCCGGCACCCGTGATTCGGGATGCAGGTGAACTTTGGGACGTTCTGGCGGACCCGGTTTGCGCCTGTACCGGCCCGGCCTATTACATGTACCGTGACGTGGCAAAATCTTCAGAAGACCGCAGGTGGCTTTGTGACCATGAGATCCGCTTCGATATCACGGTAATTCCCCCAAAGGACCTCTGTGGCGAATATATGAAGACCAAGGGACATTACCACCCGGAAAACCCGTCCGGTGCCGGCTACCCGGAGATCTATGAGGTGCTTGAGGGAAATGCACACTTCCTCCTCCAGACAGAGGATGTCAGGGATGTCGTTATGATCCTGGCAAAAACCGGAGACATTGTGATCATCCCCCCGGGATATGGTCATGTCACGATCAATCCTTCCCGCACTGAAGTCCTCCAGATGGCTAACCTTGTTTCGTCCGCATTTCAAAGCAGGTACCAGGCGTATGAGGAGCTCCACGGCGCAGCATTTTACGAGATGTCCATGGGGATATTTGCGAAAAATCCGTTTTATTCACCGGGGGCCCGGTTAAGATTTATCAGAACGGGCCAGATTCCTGCGGTCAAAGGTTCGGCCTTAGATCCACTCTATCAACTTGTTGAACAACGGTCACCCGTACTTGACTTTCTCAACCATCCCGAAGAATACCCGGTATTCTCTGCTACATTTCCGGTGGGAAATTCATTTGTTGACAGTATCGGAGTGGCAGGGAAACGGACAGAATGAACCCGGTGAGCACTCTTGCTGATAATGCAATTTCGATGAAGCGCGTTAAGAAAACACCTGCAAAATTTTCTTTATTGACGGGAACTAAAAAAATGTCACCAATCTGTCCACTCTGCAGAAAAACAGAATCGCTTGTTCGCGATGACGACCTTGGCAATGATGGAAGGTTTTATTCATGTCACGAAAAACGGGGGGGTTGCGGGTCGACGTTTCGAATTACTCCGGAGGGTGAATGTACAGATATTTTTTAAGGAAAAACAGGAAAAATATGTCCTGATACTTTTTTGATAGTATTTTTATCATTGTACGAGACTGCACAGATTAATCGGGAAGAGCGTATCCTCTCTCATAAAATCCACAAAATTCAGGTCGCATGCAATGTCTGAACCTGTTTTGAGAAAATAATGCATTATACCCGATTGAGTATCAGATTTGAACCAGACTCAGATCATTTTCATACGTCAGCCCATATGCCTTGCATCTTTGCCATGCATTAGGTGATATTTATAACCAGTAGAATTCAGAGAGCGATATGCTACAATGCGGGATTACATCCGGTGTTGTAATCAGCGACACAATGTCGATGGGAGACATGATAAGGAATGGATTATCGAAAAACCGGGCAGAACCAGAACGATGTGAGAGAAGGATACATCGCGTGGGGGAAAATTTTCTACAGTGTTGATGAGTTCCAGCTCCTGCTCACACAGGATTGCACACAACCAGATGGACAGGCTTGCTGTGAGGACAGGTATTCTCACCCGGGAAAGCCACAGGGATTTGGCGTAAAAGCCAACCCGGTATTTTAAACGAATCACAAAAAAGAGGGTTGAAGGATCCGGGAACGGGTCAGTACAGATCATTGGAGTCAGCCGGGTGAATCTGAGTATGAATAAGGAATGCAGGATGAATCAGAGCGCACGTGATCAGGAGGGCATGGCAGATAAAATCCGTATCAGGGTACCCACGGGTACTGATCCTTCCCTTCATCGCTTTATGTTACTCAATTGCCCTGATAACCTCCCGGTAGATTCAGGCGCACCTGCTGAGGCAGAATGTACTGACGATCTCCAGAAAAACTGCGGGTTCAGCGGCAAGTATCTTGAATCTGACTGGATACTGACAACGAAAACCAGGTCTGAGGAGAACAAAAATCCCATTCATTCAGGTCCCGTTATCCGGACAACCCACACTGCATCCGGTGAAGAGCCCGGGCCGGGAAGAGCGCCGGGCAATCCATGATCAGTACAATGTCCATCTTCTCCTTCAGGTATGACCGTCCTCAACTACCCGGATTCGTAAGGAGAAGAAGAAACGGCAAAAATGACTGCAAAATCGTTTTAAATCAGAGGGAAATGCATATGTTTGTAACAAAAAACCAGCAAAAACAGGAATCGCACACTGATGAACTATCGTCAAAACGACAAAAACCCGCTTCCAGAGCAGTAAACCTTCTGCAATTCAGTTCGGGAAAATGTCATTATGCCGTGGAAATGAGTGAGATGAAACAGGTGATCAGGGACCTTATCTCTATACAGGCATGTACCCCCCGTACAGTAACAACCCGGCTGATAAAGAAAAACAGGGGGCAGACGATTGTTTTCAATCTTGAATCGTGCCTCAATATCCAGCAGTGCACAAGTAAGGATAAGGGCAAAACCAGCATGCTTATCCTCAATGAGACCATGTCCGGTTCCCGGGTGGGAATACTGGTCCCGGGAATTCCGGAGATCCAGAAAAGGAATTGCCCCCGTGCAGAGGCCAATGCACATTCCTATGAGGGAAATGTCATTCCGGTACGCGGGATTATCCGGGATGGGAAGCCCGGCAACGGCAATACTGCTGAAGGTATCGCCCTGATTGATATCAGGAGTCTGGTAGACAACTGTATAGTCCGGCTGAAAGGCTGGGATTCTGAAAGAGTCATGGCACAGTCCGCTTGATCCGGAACGGTAAAGATCCGTTAAGTATCGTATTGGAGGGGGATGAAAATTCCTGCGCAAAACTCCCCATCATTGCATGAAGGCATCACCTCAAGGCAATCAGTACACTATAGACACACCTATTTCCAGGTTCAATTTCCTTTTTAAAAGATTCAGACGAATCCGTAAAATGAATGCCGGGTTTTTTTACAGGAGTCTCTGCCAGAATGCAAATATCAGGATCGTTTTAAAAGGACTAAAAAAAGGATTGGATCACTGAAGAGTTCATTCGATAAGAGAACGGGACACAGGCCCGGTTTGGAAAATCAGAGAACTCAACCTGTCAGCAGTTTCTTCAACCGGACAAATTCCTCAACCGAGTACTGCCCCTCCGCAGTGGTCTCTCCCATGTGACAGTACACCAGCTCCGAACCAAAGAGCGGCAGCACTGCCCGGGCATAGCGGAAGGCTGACCCCATCACCCCACAGCAGATCGGTTGTTTCACCGCGTGGGTAAACGCGATGAGCTCGATGACATCATCCATGGTTGAAGGGGTCATAATGATCTTGACAATATCCCCGTACGACCGGAGTTCGCGTTCCATGACAAAGAGTACATGGATCGGCATCATGATGGGGGCATGGTGGGACGCGATAATCTTTGTTCCCGCCTCCCTCACGCAGATCGCATTTTTCACAAACTGCTGCTCCACATCCACATACTCGACCAGTGGGATGACGGGGCGGATCTTCTTCTCCCATGCGGCGCCGTCACCAAAGAACTGCCCGCCTTCCCGGCCGGATCGCAGCGTGGCAATGATGGGAAGGGACGAGATCTTCTTGCACTGCTGCACCAGCTTCTTTGCATTGCCTTCCATCAGGTCGAGCCTGAGCTCAATCATATCGGCTCCCTGCTCCTCTGCACGGGATGCCTGGAGCGGGTCGGTGAGCGCTGCAATGATCTTCATGTACCGTGGTGTTGGCCGGCAGTTCATAAAAAAGAATGGCCCGGAAAAGATCTCCTAAAAAAAAAGAGCAGAGAACCGGCACGGGCTGACAGCAGTGAATCCGGATATCGCAGGAGTAAAAGATCTGCTGCGCTTTTTTCTACGATACCTGTTTATCCCTATTTACGGCAATATATCTGTCATACTTCATGGAGAGTCTCCCCATCCCCCCGTATGCACGCCCCGTCATCGGAGCGATAGCAAAATGTGTGGGGCTGGTCCTGGTCATTCCCTTTGTCCTTGCATTCATTTTCTCCCAGTCAGTCCCGGCAACCCTGGCCCTCATCACGAGCACACTCATCATCGAGTACGGTGCCGGACCCATTGGCCTCGGCCTCGGCCTGCACCCGCTCTTCGTCCTCATTGTCCTCACCAGCGTGGCGCTCGGAGTGACCCTCTTCATGTTCGACATCTTCGATACGCTCGGCCGCCACTCTGGCCGGGTGGCCCGGTTTCTTGAACGCTCAGAAGAGAAGGTCAAAGGGTCCACGATCATCTCGAAGTACGGCATCTATGGGCTCGTTCCCTGTGTGCTCACCCTCGGGCTCTATGTCTGCCCCCCGGTCTCGTGGGCCCTGGTCTGGCGCCGGGACCACGCGATCTTCCTCATCATGGGAGGTTTTATCGCCATCTCAGCCATCCTTATCCTAGTAACACTCGGATTGTTCAGCATCATCTTTCATTAACGAGGAAAATTTTGTCAAGCCCTGCCCCTATCCCCAAGAAAACAACCCTGCCCGAACTCCTCGCCCCCGCGGGCTCTCCCGAAGCCTTCCGGGCCGCAGTAGCTGCGGGTGCTGATGCCGTGTACCTGAGCGGAAAACGCTTTGGCGCCCGGCAGTTTGCTGCTAACTTTTCCGAAGCAGAGATAGAAGAGTCAGTCCGTTTTGCCCATGCCCGTGGCGTGCGGGTGTACATAACGGTCAATACCCTCATCCATGACGCAGAGATCGCAGCTACTGTGGACTATCTCATCTGGCTGTACTCGATTGGCGTCGATGCGGTCCTCATCCAGGATATCGGGATCGCGGCACTGGCACGGGAGATCATTCCCGGTCTCGCCATCCATGCCTCCACCCAGATGACTATCCACAATGCAGAAGGAGTGCGGTGGGCAGCAGCCCAGGGCATCTCCCGTGTGGTGCTTGCACGCGAACTTTCGCTCTCTGAAGTCGAGCGGATCGCCCACGATACCAAAGACACCGGCGTCGAGCTGGAGGTCTTTGCCCACGGGGCGCTCTGCTACGGGTACTCCGGGCAGTGTCTCCTCTCCTCGGTCATTGGCGGCCGGAGCGGCAACCGGGGCATGTGTGCCCAGCCGTGCCGGAAACCCTATACGCTCGTGTCGGGGCCGGTCGATACCTGGGGTCGGCCAACCGAACTCCGGCCACTCCCGGCCCGGGAGCAGTATCTCCTCTCGCCAAAAGATCTCTGCACGTACCGGCACCTGCCGGCCCTGGTCGCGTCCCCCATTGCTTCGCTCAAGATCGAAGGGCGGATGAAGTCCCCGGAGTACGTGGCAGTGGTGGTGGCGGCCTACCGGCGGGCACTCGATGCCATCAGCGCCGGAATGCCCCTGCCTCCTGACGAGATGGACAATCTCCTTCTCGCGTTCAACCGGGGATTTACCAAAGGATATCTTTTTGGCGACCGGCACCGGGCACTCATGGGCCGGAGTGCTCCTGATAACCGGGGCCTGTATATCGGCACGGTGAGCCGGTACGATGAGAGAACACGTATGGTCTATATCCGGATGGAGAGCCGGATGGTTCCAAAGCCTGGAGACGGGCTCTTTTTCATAGGCCATGAACAACCGGATGAACAGTTCGGCTTCTCGCTCAACACGGTCCCGCAAAAGACCAATGATGAGTTCCGGTTTGCCATCCCATCACCGGTGAGCCCGGGAACCAAGGTCTATATCACGTCATCCGTGGATCTCGCAGCCCGTGCCCGCCTGATCATCAGCCACCCTTCCGCCGACCTGCGCCACCCGGTGCCGCTCGCACTCACAGTTCGTGTCGATGAGAATGGCAGCCTGGAACTCAAAGGTAAGATCCACCCGGGCAACGGGCGGGAGATCGCCGTCTCCCACACGCCCGGCATCTCCCTTGTTCCGGCCCAGTCCCGCCCGCTCACGGCAGAACTCATGGAGCAGCAGATGAGAAAGAGCGGCGGCACACCGTTTGTCATCGAAACCGTGACCATGCAGTACCGGGGCAATCTCTTTGCCCCGACCGGGGAACTCAACCGGGCCCGCCGCGAGTTCCTCACGCTCGCGGAATCAGCACTCGTAGAAGCATCCCGCCCGGCCGCAGCACAGGTTGAGAGTGCAAAAACCCGCTGGCAGGCCGGGTCTGCGGATTACCCGGTAACAACCAACCCCGCTGTACTCACAGCCCCCCCGGCCCGGCCCGCCTCCCCGCTCCCGCTCGCGGTCATTGCCGATTCGCTTGACGCGGTCCAGAAAGCAGCAGAGTCCGGGGCAGACCGGATCTATTTCGAACCGGATCTCCCGGCATCAGCAACCGTCTCGTGTTCAAGTCATCCGGGCACGGGCGGACCCGAAGAGCAGATCCGGTCCGCCGTGGAAATCTGCCGGGCCCGGAATATCTCCCTGGTCTGGAAATTTCCCCGGATTACCCGGACTGCTTTTTCAGAAACGGTACTTCCAAAGGTGCAGCATATCGCAGCCACGGGAATTGACGGCATCATGGTCGGGAACCCGGGTATGATAGAGGCACTCCGCATGGCAGTCCCCTCGGTTCCCCTGTCCGGCTCTGCCGGGCTCAATGTTTTTAACCATGCAGCCGTACAGAAACTCTCCCCCCCGTGCCACCTGCTCACGCTCTCACCGGAACTCTCCCGGGAGGAGAGCCGCTTCCTGATTTCAGAGGCACGCCGGCAGGGGTCTGAAGCAGCCTTTGCCCTGGTGGTGCAGGGTATCTGCGAGGGGATCATCACCGATGACTGCCTGCTCGAACCCTTCCTCCATTGCCAGGGAGACCCCGCAAAGCAGAAGGATATTTTTTACGGCATCCGGGACTCCACCGGCCACGTCTTTCCGGTCCGCACCGACAGCGAATGCCGGACGCACATTGGCAACTCCGCAGAGCTCTGCCTGCTGGATCACCTTCCCGGGATCACCGGCATGGGTATCGGTGAAGTGATCATTGATGCCCGGGGAAGGACCGGCTCCTGTGTTGCGGAGATGACGGGCATCTACCGCTCCGCAATTGAAGCCATGGCAACCCGGACACCGGGTACGGAAAAGACATTGCAGGCATTAAAAGATCAGATCAAAAAGTCTGCCCCGTGTGAGATCACCACGGGCCATTTCATACGGGGGCTCAAAGAAACTTAAATCCTCCCCCATCCAGCGGTATGAAGGAATGATAAAAACCTTCATCAGGTAAAAAACAGCAATCGTGTAATCAGGATAGGATCCAGCAAAGGAGAACCAGTTATGTCTTCACCACTCATCCTTGTCAACCTCAAGACCTACCGGGAGGGAATGGGCAACCGTGCCCACATGATCGCACAGGCAGCAGAACTCGTGGCCCGCGAGAGCGGGGTTGTGATTGGGATAGCACCGTCCTATATTGATCTCCACCCGATCAGCCGCCACTTTGACATCCCGGTCTATGCCCAGCACGTGGACGGGTGCGAACCCGGGGCAAATACCGGGCATATCACGGTCGATGCACTCAAAGTCGCGGGTGCAGCAGGATCCCTGGTGAATCACTCGGAACGGCGCCTTACCCTTGCCGATATCGAAGCAGCGGTCCGGGGTCTTGCAGCGCAGAACCTCATCTCGGTGGTCTGCACCAACAATGAGCAGGCCAGTGCCGCAGCAGCAGCCCTGGGTCCGGCCTATGTGGCCATCGAGCCTCCGGAACTGATCGGCAGCGGAGTCTCGGTCTCCAAGGCAAACCCGGATATTATCAAACGGTCCGTTGCCGCGGTGCATGCGGTAAATCCCAAGGTAAAAGTCCTGACCGGCGCCGGTATCCAGTCCGGGGAATGCGTGAAGATTGCCGTTGATCTCGGAACCGACGGCGTGCTCCTCGCTTCAAGCGTGGTAAAAGCCAAGGACCCGGGTGCGGTTCTCCGGGATCTGGTATCAAAACTCTAAAAAATCAGTTTGTATTTTTTTTAAGGGGTATCATCTGAGAAACAGGTACCAGGCTCCCACAATCACCACAAAGATCACAACACCGATTCCGATTACCGTCATACTGCTGATCTCATTTGACTCTTCTGCCATGAAAAACACATCCGTTTGTGGATTATACCACGATATGTTAAGGTTTAAGTATTAGTTTAAATAGTTTCTCCGTTTTTTCGCCCTTATTCTGACGATAGTAAAAAAATTCTGCGAAAAACCACCAACCATATAATAAAAAGAGAGTCAATCAGACGATGAGCGAGATCAGGTCATGTTTGGTGATAACCCCACGGACAAGCCGGCCTTCCACTACCAGCACTGCATGATTCTGCTGGAGAATATTGATCACGGTCTCCACATCCATATCCGGAGGAACGGTCGGAAAACCCGGCTCCATGAAATCGCGGACAACAAACAGGTGGGTCTTATGCAGGCGTTGCTGTTCAATGGCTTTTACAATAACTGTTTCAGAGATACAGCCGACCGGTACTCCCCGTTCAATAACCGGCAACTGGGAGATGTTATTCTTCTCAAAGATCTCAACGGCACGGGTGATGGCGTCCTGGGGCTGGACAGAGAGCACAGGTATATGCATGATCTGCGCTGCCTTGATCTTCTTGGGCTCTGCACTGTTAAGCACAACAATAATCTTGTTGAGCGTACTGATGCGGGGGTCCACATTTCCTGCTTCGATTCTCGCAACCATTGACTGGCTGATACCGGCCCGCCGGGCCAGTTCAGTCTGTTTCAAACCCAGGGATTCGCGGCGTGAACGAATTTCTTCAGGAGTGGGAATATGCATTCTGATTACTGATGGTTATAGAATGTTATCAATCTTATGTTCGTTTCCGTATACACCAGATAAACAGATACACTTCGCGCGCTGTTTTAAAGGGCAACAGGAAATTCTCCGTTGAAGCATGGGAAACGCTGGTATGAATCGGAGTTATTTTCTTAACCGGATGTGCAAAATACTTTAAAGATGCCTTTCGTATAGCTATCAACGATAGTCCACTATTCAGATGGCTGGATTAGTGTTCAACATGACCGATTGTCCCTCTGAAGATGACGATGAAGAGCATCATCCGGTGTATCTTCCCGAAGGTATTGTCGAAGTTATTGTACTTTCCTGCACACACGGTGCAGAGGACATGATCCCTGGATTCACCCGGGGAGATTGGCATTTCTCAACCGCCAGCAATAAAGTGCCCCGGCAGTGTACCGGCGACATAAAAAAGATGAGCCCGGTTTTTCAGAATCCCTGTGATTACGGGTTGATTGGATTATGAACGATAGATGGGGTAAAACCCCACACCCGGAAAAAGTACCCGTCTGCCAGGTAAAACAATCAGCTCTTGTCACAACTGCCCACTCAGCACAATCTGAAACAATACATCCAAAATTCCTTTTGCCAGTCACGGCACCAGTAAAAATACCTGCAAAAACAATGGGCAGAAAAAATCATATCCTGCACAAAGATTCTCTTTTTATCCTCAAACGCGGGGAGATTTCCCATGTCATAAGCGAGGACTATTCCTACAAGACCGATGCTTATTACACGATCCTGAAGATGGAGATGGAGGGAAAAAAGATACAGCCTGCCACGGGTGCGCTGATCGACGCTTTTGTAGTACCGATCTGCCTTGAACAGGTGAAACTGGCCGGCATCCCTGCCTGTGACTGGGAGATATCGCAGGGGTATGTTCCACTCCCTGCCATTATCTATGGAATAAATTACTTTGCAACCAGCTCTGATTATTTTACCGTTTACGACATTGAGGCGGCAAAAGAAGCAGTGAAGCATATCTCCAACAAGGGGAAATACCCGTTCTGCTACCAGAAACTGGGTGAAGGAGCAGAGATCTGCCGGTCTGTGGTAATATTCGGAAAAACGACCAGCCGCTCTGATGCAGCAGCACGGATGGCAGAACAGCTGTATGCACTCTTCTCCATTCCCCTCATGCAGATGGTACTTGTACGAACCGGGGGAACCTGTGCCCTTTCATCGCTCGCTCCGGTCCGTTATTCCCAGTTGCAGGACGATGAACGAACACTTCTTGAAGCATACATTTCCCACCAGGAGTTCTTATGAGCAGGCTCGGGATATTTGTTGACCGGAAAACCCTTTCGAATTCCGAACAACTCAATGCCCTGATCCGGTGCCGGGATGTTGCCGAGACGCTGGGACATACGGCGAATTTTATCTTTCCGGTAGATATCCACAAGATCAAAAAGATGGATGCAATATTTATCCGGGCCCGGACAGACCCGATGAATATTACGTATGTAGCCGCACAGATGGCCCGGTTTCATCGGATACCGGTTCTTGACGACCCGGAATCAATCCGGTGTTGTTCGGATAAGATCCACATGTATTCCCGGTTGATCCGGGAGAATATTTCACTGCCGAAAACAGTCTTTTTATCCAGGCATGACTTAAACGTCGAACGCGTGACCCGGCTGTTTGATGAACTCGGCACACCGCTCATTGTAAAAGAACCCTCAACGTCATTCTCGCTCCGGGTCGAGAAAGTGAGTGATATTGCAGATTTCTTCAAAGTTGCCCAACGGTTCATCAAGCTTTCGGACTGGATTGTTGTCCAGCAATATATCGAGAGCAAATATGACTGGAGAATTGGAGTGCTTGACGGTAAACTGCTCTATGCCTGCAAATATACGATTCCTTCGGTCACCTTCAAGATACAGGCCTCGGTCAACGGCCATATTGTCTATTGCGGGGTCGAGAGCGTTCCACCCGAAAAAGTGCCACTCCACGTTATTCAGCTGGGGATCGATGCAGCCAATGCGATCGGCAGGGGTCTCTATGGAGTGGATATCAAAAATAATAACGGGGATGCATGCGTGATTGAAGTAAACGACAACCCCTCTATTGAGAGCGGCGAGGATGACTGTTATCCCCGGGTCTTTGAAACGATCATATCCCATCTTTTTGCAGAGTGATTTTTTTTATGGAAAACTGGTTATTACGTGCTGAAACGATCTGTATGGAATGCGGCGGTCACTGCTGTGATGAGGCTCATCCCCCGGTCTCTTCAGTCTGCTTTGCTCGGCTCACACAGTCCGGCGTCTCTCCGGATCTCTTTGAAACGATCGGTTACCGGCGGCTGAAAACCCGGGATAATGGCAAATGTGTTCTCATGGAGAATGGCCGATGCCGGATTCATACCTTCAAACCCGAGACCTGCCGCTCCGGCCCATTCACCTTTGACATGAACGGGGACAGGATTGCAATTTACCTCAAACATGAGCGGATCTGCCCGGTTGTCGGCCTGCTTAAGGAAGTTCCCGCAGCGTACCGGCAGCAGTATGAACTGGCGGTGCAGAGCATCACCTGGCTGGTAAAGAACCTGACTGACGATGAACTTGCTGAGATCTGCCGGATCGATGAACCTGAAACCGATAAAGTGGCAGAAGTACCCCGGTTACGATAACAGCGCATCATGACCATTGGCACTGAACACGAGTATTCCATCAATGATTATAAGTTCAATCCGCTGCCGGTATCGGACGAGATCATCAGGACGATCTGCGGCCGGTACGAGAGCGAGATCCTCTTTGGGGAAGTGAAGCTCGGAAAGGAACTCCAGAAGACCGTTCTCGAGATCATTCCCCGTTTGCCTGCCGATGATCTGTCGGTCCTGGAATCTCACCTTTTCTCCGGGATACAGAGATTTTACCGGATCTTCCCTGACCAGTACCGGCTGCTAGGGCTCGGCATGCACCCGTTACTCCGGCTGGAACAGACCGCAGTCTGGGATCATGACGAGAGAGAATATTATGAGGTATACGACCGGCTCTTTGACCTGCGACAACACGGCTGGCTGAACATCCAGGCGCTCCAGGTCAATCTCTCGTACAGGAATAAAAAGGAACTCGTCAGCCAGTATAACCGTATCCGGTCCCTGATACCCTACCTGGTCGCCATTACTGCATCATCGCCATTTGTGGAGGGAAGGCTGACCGGATCCATGGACAACCGCCTGCTCTGTTACCGCGACAACCAGAAGGAGATACCGCAGATTTGCAACCAGATCGTACCGGACAGGATCAATTCTGTTGACGATTATGACGCAATGCAGGAAGAGATCTTTTTTAAATTACGCGAGCGTGATGCCGGCATTCTCTGCGAGGAATGGTTAAATTCCAGCGGAGTTATTGTCAGGTTCTCAAGAAAGTGTCTTGAGATCAAGGCGCTTGACGAACAGGAGTGCATTCATTCGGATATGGCAGTCTGTGCTTTTATCCGACCCCTCCTCCGGTGCAGATCCTTACCGGTGGAGACAGACCATGCAGCATTGCTGGAACTCACGAATCTGGCAATCCGTGACGGCACAAGGGGGATGAAACCCGAACTGGAGAAGCTGTATGCTGCTGCGTGGAAGCACGCAACTGAAGATGAACGCCAGTACCTGCCGGTTATAGCGCACCGGATAGATCATGGAAGCCTGGCCGAGCTCATGCGGGATCGTTACCATAAAAATCCGTCATTTCTCCCGGTTCTTTCTGATATGGCCGCATCCCTGCAAAAAAACCAGTCGTATGGTATCCATTAAAAAAAACGGTCCGGTAACAACAAACCTTATTACTTCTGCAGGTATCCATTGGGTAAGAGTGGGGTCCTATGGTACGTCAACTGGTTTCTGAAGCGAAAGGATATGAAATTTTACAGAGCATCGGCGTTCCGATTCCCCGGTATGCCTTTGCGACAACCATTACTGAAGCAATTGCTGCAGCGGACATAACCGGGTTTCCCTTAGTACTCAAAGTTGTTTCTCCGGAGATCGTGCATAAGAGTGATGCCGGAGGGGTTATTACCGGAATCCGCAATACCGAAGTACTGCTGGGTGCCTATGACAAGATCCTCAGCAATGTCCGGAGCTATAACCCGTCTGCAACGATCAACGGGATTATGGTCGAGCAGCAGCTTGAAAAAGGACTCGAGATCATCATTGGCGGGAGGATAGATCCGGCCTTTGGAAAAGTGATCACCATAGGTATGGGTGGGACACTGGTCGAACTGATAAAAGACGTATCAATACGTATCCTCCCGGTCACGGTTACGGATATCAATGCGATGCTCCACGAGCTGAACGGGTACCGTCTGATCAAGGGGTTCCGCAACGAACCTCCCCGGGATAAGGAAGCTCTCGTACATATTATCGATATCATTGCCCGTTTTTTCATGGACAGCACTGAAGTAGTTGAATTTGATATCAACCCGGTCTTTCTCTACGAGAAAGGGATCTGTGCGGTGGATGCACGGTTCTACACGGATGAAACATCCCTTGCGGTAAAACCGGAACCAGTCCGCTCATTATCCAAAGACCTGCTCCACATCAAATCCATTGCATTGATCGGCGCATCTGCTGAACCGAGCAAGGTAGGTTATGCCGTGCTTCGTAATCTCCTCTCATTTCCGGGAACACTCTACCCGGTAAATCCGAAACACCCGGTAATTCTCGGCCGCACTGCCTTCCCTTCGCTTACTTCCATCCCCGGCCCGGTCGATGTCGCTGTCGTGGTTGTCCCTGCAAGAGCAGTCCCTTCAATTGTGGAAGAAGCCGGAAAGAAAGGGATCCCGCTTGTGGTGATCATCTCTTCAGGATTCCGGGAAACGGGTGCTGCAGGTATTGAACTGGAAGACCGTATTACAGCCATTGCAAAACAATACAATATACGCATAATGGGCCCCAACTGCCTGGGGCTCATGTTCCCGCACCAGGGAATCAACACCACCTTCGACCCGGTCTCCCCAAAACCCGGAAACCTGGCCTTTTTGTCCCAGAGCGGGGCGATCATCACCACCATGGTGGACTGGAGCCTGCCCGAAGAGATTGGGTTTTCCGAAGTGGTCAGTGTCGGCAACCAGGCAGACCTCACCTTTGAAGACTACATCCTTTTTGCTGCCGATGATCCTGATACAAAAGCCATCATCCTGTACGTGGAGCAGATCCGCAATGGCCGGCGCTTCATGGAGATCGTACGACAGGTAACCCCAAGAATGCCGGTTGTTGTAATAAAAGCCGGTTCATCGAAGATCGGCCGGATGACCGCGGCTTCCCATACCGGTTCACTCGCGGGCAGTTATGAAGTATACCAGGCAGCATTCTGGCAATCCGGGGTCATTCCTGCCAGGTCCATGCGGGAAGCATTCCAGACCGCCGAACTCCTCTCCTCTGAAGGGTATCCCAAAGGTATCCGGGCGATTGTTATCAGCAATGCCGGAGGTTTTGCGGTCCTGTCATCAGATTATGCCGAGATGATGGGAATTGAGATGGTGGAATTACCCATAACGGTAATAAAAGAACTTGACGCTATCCTGCCCGTTGACTGGAACCGGAGAAATCCAATCGACATGGTCGGGGATGCAAGCGCGGACCGGTTTGCGCGGACTTTCGATGTGATGATCCGCAACCAGGAGCTCTGGGATATCGCATTTGTGATCGCGGTGCCATCTGCCATCTCCGATCCTATCCGGGTGGCAAACGAACTGGTCCGGTTTTCAAAGAGCACGCAGAAGATGATTGTCGGCTGTATGATTGGGGGCGATTCCATGAAAACACCCCTGAGAATATTAAGGGATTCCGGTATCCCCAACTTCCCGGATCTCGAAGATGCATTCAAAGCGGTAGGAAACATCTGCCGGCATATCTGCTGGGAAGAGTTCCACGGTCGCCGGTGCAGCACTGACGACCGGTAAACAACGGACCCGTACCAATTACAGCGTAATCTTCTTGAGGATCTGCCCGTTCCGGAAGATAGTGATCACGCCGCCACTCTGGGATACTACGATACCCACCGTTTTCGTCACCTGGGTTATGGCTGCGACAGAGTTATGCCGCGTGCCCATCCCCGGGAGGAGTTTGACACTGCTCGTGTCAACAGTAATATAGCGCCCTACCGATTCGACAAATCCATCCCCGGTGATGATGAATGCACCGTCAAGCTGGGCCAGGGCCTTGATATTTTCCTTGAGTCCGGGATTCATCACAACGCGGTCTTCAGCTTTGTGCCCTTCGAACGGGTTCAAGATGATCTGGCGGGATTTTTCCAGCACATTTTTTGTATCGCCAATGAGAAACGTGGTACCGACCGGCTTTCCCTCCCTTCCCTCGATCGAGATCTCCGTGCAGATATGAAAGACCGCGTCAAAAACTTCTTCTTTTACATCGCTGTCAGAGATTACGAGATCCTTCCAGGTATCCGTACTGATACGCACCACGCCATCCCGTTTCCGGTCGGTGATGTCGTGACCGATACAGAGTATTTCCACAATGTGTCCCTTCTCATCCCGGATGGCTTTGTTGATCCAGGCAATCCAGACCCGGTCACCATTGCGCCGGACATTCTCATTCACGTTGACAGCATATCCTTCGGCATTGAAACCCAGGTCATCTGCCATCATGGAGAGATCATTTCCTGAACGGGTCTTTGCGGGAACAATCGTGGTATTGACGTTCTTTCCAATCACTTCGTCGCTGGTATAATCAAAGAACGTGAGAGCATAGTGATTGAAGAAGGTGATAATACCCTGCATGTCCATCCGGATGATGATACTCTGGGTGTTCTGCACTACTTCCCGGTACTTCGCCTCACTCTCTTTGAGCGCATCGGCAATCTTCTGTCGTTCTGAAATATCAGTCACGACAAACGTTCCGCCTTTGGAGATGTCGCGGGGATCAAGAGGCAGAACCCGAAGATGACAGGTAACCATTTTGTTATCCCGTTTCACAAACTGCCAGCTCGCATGCGATACTCCCAAAACATCGAGTTTGATCTGCAATTCCCGGGAAAGGAGGTCATACTCTTCGGGGGAGGAAATAAAAGTGCGGAGATCTTTTCCCACAAGCTGCGACTCTTCATAGCCGAGCATGTCCGGAAACTGGTGGTTCACCCACTCGATAATTCCATTGCGGGCCTGGAAGATCCCCAGCGGGGTTGCTGAGAGGATGGCGGCAAGCTGCTCATTCTGCGCCTTGACCTCACGTTCGGATCGCTTGCGCAGCAGGGTCTGTTTGATCAGGTTGACCATCTCAAAGATCTGCGGGCGGATGTCACCGGATTTTGGGAAGGTGATCTCGGTCCCGTGAGCAACTTCCATAACCGAGATCTTTGCCGGACTGCGCCTTCCCAGCAGGATCACCGGCGTAACATTACCCACGGATTTTAAGTATTTGATGAACTCGATCCCGTTCATGTCCGATACGAACTCAATGCCGTTCACATCGGGCTGCTGCTCGTAGGCCAGGATCACATCGTAATTGCGTCCTTTGAGTTTCTCGATGGCCTGTTTTATGGAATGGGCATTATCGATCTTAATCTCGCCGGTCTTTTCCAAAAACGAGCGCACCTGTGCGAAAAGATCCGTACTGTCATCGACAAACAAAACAGATATCATCGGGGTTCTCCCGGAGGAAATTGCCTTGAATTCACTACTAAGAGGTGGATGGCTGAATGATAAATAGTTGTTGAGAATGGTTCGAAGGACAGGTTTTTTAAGAGAGATAAGGGAGCAGGAAAATAGTGATGTTAATAAATGAATACGCAGGAGATTTCAGGATTCGGATACTTCCCCTGCATCCGTCCCGGGCTCTGTTTCATCGCCTTCATCATAGCTGTTTTCCCGGTACAGCCACCATCCGATAATAAGAATAATCGGGACACCCACCGGTATCGCAAAACCGCCCTGGAATCGACATGCGGCAGATAATCCGAAAAGGATCCCCCCGGCAATAGTGAACAATGATGCCTTTTTGATCAAATTAAATCCGTCACCAGTATAATTCACATAAACCGTGATGATCAGACCGAGTAAGAGAATTATTGCCCCGATTGTCCATAAGCCGGCTGCTGCAATGTTAAATATCCCGGTATTCTGGCCAAGATAGATATAGAGAATATCCTTGTCACTTCGGATCAGGCTGTCCCCCAGACTGGATTGCTGAAACCGGAAGAGTGCCCACTGCACATTAATCAGGAACCAGTCGCCCCACATGTAAAAATTGAGGGGGATCAAAAAGATAAGGCACTGGAATATCAATGACGTTCTGATTTTGTCCATAATAACCACAATACCTGATTATATTATTGCTGCAGGTTATAAAACCGGATGAATCATTCCTTAAAAAAGTAAATTCTGAAGAAGAATATTGTTATTCTTCAGTATGTTCTACAATTGCCAGCTGGTACATCCAGTCCATAAGGGGATGGCATTCTTCTACAACGCACTCCAGTTCACAACCAACACAGGGAATTAACTCATCGCCTGCAAGAAGATCACCGGGGTTGACCGGCATCTGCCGGGCTTTTAAGAGGTAGGTCTTGATCCCGTCTTTTTTGAATTCGATCCGGTCGATGAGTTCGCCATCTTCAAGTTTCTTGACAATACGCGAACACTTCCGGCTATCAACACCCAGCTCTTTCCAGAGCTCGCTCTGAAGAACGCCTTCAGGTTTTGACTGGATCAGTTTTAATGCTTCATCAACAGGATCGTCCATAAGTTCCCCTTTGAGCATTTCAGATAACCGGCGCAATAGTCAGGATATTGTTGCCCCGGATTACAACGGTTCCAAGGCTCCTGCCCCGCTGGTTATCTACGAACTCAATCGTCTCGTCCATGTGAATATTGAGATACTCATCCACGGCAACGAGGCGGCCCTGCAGTTTGCGGCCTTCGTCTTTGATCTCGACAGATATTTTTGAATCCACAAGCGCAAACACTTTTTTTATCGGCAAAACAATTCCGTTAACCATCTGCCCTAATTTGGGATGTAAGATAATTAAAGTTTGCTCATTGCACCCTTCCCGGGTCATTGGCCCTGCCGGCATCAAAAACCCTTATTTCAGAGAATGAATTATAAAAAAAATGAATTATCCGGGGATTTCTTCCCATCGGTTGCGGAACTGTTTCTCGATACCCGGAAGGGTGGTATACTCCATCTCTTCTGAAGAAAGGCGATGGGGTTCGAAGGGACCCTGATCCCGGACCATATCGGCCAGTTCATTGCAGCGTGCCCGCACGCGGTCAAAACCGACATCATCAAACATATCAGCAGGGCCGATAAGTTCGCCATTACAGATCTGAAAACCCAGGCAGATACACCGTGGCGGGCCGTCAAACCGGGTCATGTTGGCATCGCAGACACCAACCGGCATGAACGGTCCGTGATGGGATCCCCGCATCCATCCGGCAACCAGGGTAGGTGTACAGAACGGCTCGATCACTTCCCCGACAGACGGAAGCCCGCTCTGGGCACGGACGATCATAACCGGATCATCCTTTCCAACATACCTGCCGGCAGTGAGGTTTAACTTTTCCGTGCTGGTCGATGCGGCAATAACACCGTCTTTCCGGTAAACGTACTTGACAACGTACCGGGAACAGGCACCGATATAGGAAAGGAGGGTGTACGTCTCCTCGGGACACCTGAATGTGATGCGCCGTTTCTTAATCACATCATGCACTTCGAAAATAAACCCCTGGTGCATGCTGGGATCGATAACAAGACCGGAGGTATTGAAGGGGTCGGCAAATATTTTGTACAGGAAGAAATTCCACGCGCCGGGTTCGGTTTTATCAGCCATGAAAATAAGAACCGGATCCGATCCCCGCTCTTCAAATTCCATTTCAGCCACACCGGGGCCAAGACCCCTGACATTACCGGAAAATGCATCCGAGAGCATATCCTGGCCTGCACCATAGAGTTTCATGCTTTTGGCAATTTTGGTGCATTCCATGAACACCTCCCATGCAAGCTTGTGCACCTCCTCATTATCCACGCCATGAGCGTGGGTCATGATAAGCTCGAGATCATCACCACAGTGAGTGACAAAACAATCAATGAGGAGCTTTCCTTTCTGACCTTTGAGCATCTTTGCTGCTTTTTCAAGGAGTTTCGGGTGAGTGCGGGAATGCCCGGGAAAACTTCCCACATCCGCCTTGATTACGGAAATAGTTGTTTTTGGCATAACGGGATCATAATAGAATCTCGTTTTTATATAAAAAAGATATGTTTAATAATTATTTGAGGGTCTTTCTGACAAGGGAGGCAGAACCATAGGAACCAAATGCCCTGAAAAAGATGAGACTTTCTGCATAGGCCATTGCCCGGATTGCCTTGTTCGTTTCTTCATCAACGGAATAGATCTGTTTGAAAAATTCCTTAATGGCCATTTTGCAGTTCCCGTCAAATACCTGCTTGTCCTTTTTCCCGGGGTTTAACGGGCCGTATTTCTGGAGGGTCCATTCCTGGATCTCCTTGTAGAGGGCCGGTTCGTACACTTTAAAGATATCAAAGACTACATCCTGCCAGAAAGTCCCGACATTTCCCTTGATGATATCGCCTTTCGGGAAATGCTGGTTGATGAGATCGCGGGGAGTGCCGGTGATCCCGTGCTGGGCTATACCAACGTGAAGGTGATTATCCCGCAGGGCTTTTGCAACGGCCCGGGTCTGCGGGATATCGATGGAGAGCTGTTCGATAACATTTCCTGCTGCATCGTACACATGCCCGTGCGTGCTCCCGTTGGCAATGGCGATCACCTGGGGAAAGACCCCGTTCTCCTGCAGGGCTTTGATGAACTCTACTGCTTCCTGCGGTTTTGTAAGGATCAGGCCCTCCCCGTCCTTCCTGCCGATCTCCCCGACCTCCACTTCAAGGCCGAAATCCTTTCCTTTCATCCGGTTTTTGATATGATGAGCCAGATCGGTTGTTGCAATGATATTCTTTTCCAGTTCTTCCCGGACATTTTTTCCTTCAAAATTAAAGAGGTGGGAAGCATCGATGGCAAAGGAGGTATAACCTGCTGCAATCTGGGCATCGATCAACTGTTTGGTCCCCTCAATCTCCTGGGGAGAACCGGTCTTTATCGAGATATGATCTGCATGAAGAGCCCAGATATCGAACTCTGCGGCCTTTGCAGCCTCGTTCATCTTTTCTGAAAATAGTTTGGGGGTAAAACCCGTATAGCCTCCGTTCAGGTCACACTCAGACCGGGCAAGCTCCATAAATACCGCGGAATCGGTATCCTTTGCAGCCTTAAAAATTCCCTCTGCTACGGTGGCAATCCGGATATTTGCCGCCATGATAATTGTTTTTTTTCCGGAGATACCCCCCAGTATGGTTGAACCGGGGATTGGACCAAATGTGTTCTGCTGCATAGATCTTCACTCCTGTTTAAATCACTCATCACGCATAAACTTTTCAATGAGCCGGATCTCTTCCCTGCCCCCGACATAGATCGGAGTGACATCATCGATCCCTTGTGGAGTTATATCCAGGATATCATTCCTTCCATTACTGATTGCCCCCCCGGCTTCGCAGATGATCTTTCCCATCGGGTTGGCTTCATACAGGAGTCTCAGTTTTCCCTTTTCCCTTCCCTTAAAGCCGGGGTAGGTAAATACGCCACCCTTATGGAGGATCTGGTGGACATCGGCAACAAAACAGCCGCTGAACCGGAGTTTATACCCGGAATGCTCGAGATTCTCGATCCATCGGGCGTGGGCAGGGAAGTAATCCCTCCTCAGGGCACCGGGTGCATATATCTTCCCTTCCGGAATTTTGAGATCCCGGTGACGCAGGAAAAATTCACCCGTATCATCAAGGGCAAATTCATGAACACCTTTTCCGGTAGTAAATGTCAGGGTTGTCAGGGGACCGTAGAGGATATACAGGGCCGCAATCATTGACGCGCCCTTTTCCAGGACATGACCGGGATAGATACCAATGATCGAACCCGTGCAGAGGTTAACATCGATAAGCGATGATCCGTCAAGAGGATCGATGACAACGCCGAAGTTGTTCTTCGGATTATCCACCTCAATAATCTTATGCTGCTCTTCCGTGGCGATATACCTGACGAGCCGTGTCTGCTGTAATCCTGAAATGAAGACATCATCGGCATACATGTCGAGAGCCATCTGCTCTTCGCCGTACATATTCTTGGTACTTTCATCTGCCGGGGTTTTCCTGATCGAACAGAAAAATCCTTTCTTCACTTGCTGAGCCTGTTTGCCCAAAAAGAGAATTAACTCCATCAGGTTTTTTTCTGTTCCTGCGCTGACAAGGAAATCTTTGAGTATCATGTTTTACTTCCTTCCTCTACACCAGAGAGGGACAAACCAATGATCATCCTACCGGATTTCCGGACTCTTCTGTCTAGTCGTTTGATTTCGTTGTTTATCAGGATTATTATCCATCCGTACCGATTCTCGCATAATCAATCCTTGTCCGTTGAAGTTAGCGGCCACTTCAGGTGCACGGCGTCGCAATCGCGCGATGAATACAGGGCCTTATGACAATCAGTGGCTGATTACAAGGAACTGACGGGTATATCCTAAACAAGGGCTGATGAACATGGAAAACGAAACGTATACCTAATTCATTGAGCAGAGAAGTTCTCCGGGCAACCGGAAAGAAAAAAATCTACCGGAAACCGAAGCATGAGTGATTGCATTCTGACACGTTTCCGATTTTGCTACCAACTCACAAGTCAAAACAGCCGGAGAGTTCCGGAGCAGGACCCGGGAACACGTATTTGATCATTTGATGATTCACCTTTTTTGGGCATATGTTTTGCCTGTTTTGTTCAACAATTTTCGTTTCTCGTTTCACATTTTCATAGCCGACCCTGCTGAAAAAATTTTCAATTGCGTGCAGGGGTGTCAGTTAGCGAACCGTGGCACGGATAATTATCCGCGGCGCGGATGTACAACTGACAACAGATTATTTTCTCCGGGGTGGTGATCCGGCTCTTGAAGTTAAGAGTCGATTGAAAAAATGTGAGCAGGGGGTGGAGGATCGATTGAAAATTTTTTGGTGCGAGAACGATCGCGGTTTTTTTATGAAACAGATCCGGGTTTTGGGCCGGGGACTTCTCCGGCAAAGGATCTCCATGGGTTCAGATCCAGGTTTTTTCAACAGAAACATAAAATTGGATTATTGATGAAAGACAAGACAGGCCCATCCTCATCATTCATCCTATACAGACCCTGTTGCGATCCTGAATTTTACTTCGAGAACACCATTTTTGATAGAGGTCTGCATTGAACCGGAATCTACCAGAGGGATGGCGGCTGTTGTAATATACCGCCTGCCAGCTCCATCGGCATCAATGATGAGCAGATTTCCCTTTAGAGTGAGATGGACAGATTCCCGGGTTGCACCCGGCAATTCGGCAATCACCATCACCTCATCTTCGATCCGGTGTACCTCCGGAATGGGATCAGATATTGAATATGAGGGCATCGTTTCACGGTCCTCAATATGTGCGGGGCGGGTTTCGCCGTCATGGATGAACACAGGATAACGATATTCCCCCGGTATACTGCTTTTAATGTTCCGGGCCATGCGGGCAAAGAGATGCTCAGCAAGTGTGTCCATCTCACGGAATAGGTCATGAGCATTTTCATTCATGGTCTTTTCTCCTTATTTTTCAGACTTTCTGTTGTGATCCTTACTTTATTTTTTTTCCAGTTCTCCGGTAAGTTTCTGGATGGCCGCAAAATCTTTTTTGCCGCGATAGGTGGCCTTCCGGAGCGCGTCAATCGCGGCACCGGCTGCCTTGGTTTGCTTCATTCCGGCTCGATCCAGTGCTGCTGCTGCATTTTTCAGAATGGTGCGCTGCTCCTCGTTGTAGAGCATCTGCCATGCCTGCTGTTCTGACTTCTCTATGGCTTCACGGTCCAGGGAACCCCTCACATTCAGGAGTGCTGCATCGAAGTGTGCCTTGGTGATCATCACATTGATGATTGCGTCTTTGCGTTCCTGCTCGGTACGGGTACCCATAAGGATAATGAATTCGCGCATGGCTGCCATCTTGGCTTCGCGGACGAGCGATTCGATATCAGCACCTACGTACCCTTCGGTCTGTTTCACCAGTGCATCGATATCCACATCCTTTGCAAGAATGCTGCCGGTCTCACCACCGAGATACACCTCGAAGATCTTCTTCCGGCTCTCTTCATCCGGTGCAGGTACGTAGATATGCCGCTCAAGGCGTCCCGGGCGGAGGAGGGCATCATCCAGCATATCCGGGCGATTCGTTGCGGCAAGGATGGTGACGTTCTTGAGTTCTTCCAGGCCGTCAAGTTCCGTGAGGATCTGGGAGACCACGCTCTCGGTGACATGGGATGACCCCTGGTAGCTTCCCCGTTTTGGTACCAGGGCATCTATCTCGTCGAAGAAGATGATCGATGGTGACGCCATCCGCGCTTTCCGGAAGATCTCCCTGACTCCTTTTTCTGACTCCCCTACCCATTTCGAGAGGAGTTCCGGACCTTTGACAGCGATGAAATTGCATTCGCTCTCGTTTGCCACTGCTTTTGCCAGCAGGGTCTTTCCGGTACCGGGCGGACCGAAGAGGAGAATCCCTTTGGGGGGTTTGGTCTGGAGTCGCTCGAATACATCAGGATACTTCAGCGGCCATTCCACAGCTTCCTTAAGCTCCTGTTTGGTCTCTTCGAGGCCGCCCACCATCTTCCAGGTAATGTCAGGAACTTCTACCAGCACTTCTCGCATTGCTGAAGGCTCGACATGCTTGCGGGCTTCGGCAAAGTCTTCGTTGGTCACCCGGAGTGCATCGAGCACTTCATCGGGGATCTCCTCGTTGATATTTATGAGAGGGATTACTTTGCGGAGAGCATGCATGGCGGCTTCCTTGACCAGCAATGCAACATCAGCCCCGACAAAACCGTGAGTGGAATTGGCATACTCCTCGATTTTCACATTGTCTGCCAGCGGTACACCACGGGTGTGAACCTGGAAGATCTCCATGCGACCTTTCTTGTCGGGAATCCCGATCTCAATCTCCCGGTCAAACCTCCCGCCACGGCGGAGTGCCGGGTCGATGGAGTCCGGAAGGTTTGTCGCAGCGATCACAATGACCTGCCCCCGCCCTTTCAGCCCGTCCATAAGGGCAAGGAGCTGGGCAACCACGCGTCGTTCAAGTTCTCCTTTTGTATCCTCACGCTTGGGTGCAATAGAGTCAACTTCATCAATGAAGATGATCGCCGGTGCATTCGCCTGCGCCTCTTCAAAGACTTCCCGGAGTTTCCCCTCACTGGCACCATAGGTTCCGCTCACGATCTCCGGACCGGAGATTGTAATGAAGTGAGCATCCACTTCATTTGCCACAGCTTTTGCGATCAGGGTCTTACCGGTTCCCGGAGGGCCGTAGAGAAGCACCCCCTTGGGGGGCTGGATACCCAGGCGCTCAAAGATCTCGGGGTGTCGCAGCGGAAGTTCGATCATCTCCCGTACGAGCTGGAGCTCCCGGCCAAGCCCGCCGATATCTTCGTAATGGATATCGGAAACTTCCCTCATTCCCTCTTCGGGTTTATAGGGCTCTTCCTTGAGTTCGATCTCGGTATCATCCGTGACAATCGCTATTCCCTTCGGGGAAACTTTTGCTATCACCAGGGTGATCGCATTTCCTATCACATCGACGCGGACGGTCTGGCCTTCCATTACCGACCGGCCGCGCAACACCCGGGCAAGGTACTGTTCACCCCCGACAAGCCGGATCGGCTGGGTGGGCTGGATCACCACCTTTTTGGCATACACCGCCTCGGATTTCCTGATCTTGACCCGCTCATCGATACCGGTACCGGCATTTCCCCGTATGTTCCCATCAATACGGAGGATGGAGTAGCCTGAATCCTGCGCAAACCCGGGCCAGACAACCGCTGCTGCCTTCTTCTTTCCCTGGATCTCGATCACATCACCCGAGACCAGCCCGAGCTTCTTCATCACTTCAATGCTCACCCGGGCAATGCCACGACCGGCATCATCGTGAGTCGCTTCCTTTACCGTAACTTCTGCAAAATCTTTTTCAGTCATCGTAAAACACCTCGTTTGATTAAGGTTTACCATAAGTTAGCGTTTAACTATATATATAATATTTGTTTAAGGAATTTTTCATTTCCGGAATCAAAAAGGAGAAAACGTTCATCAGTCAAACCGATTTTGAATGAGCCATTTCCGGGCTAAATCCGGTTTTTTTAGAGAGGTTGTCACAGAACAGTATCCAATCAAAAACAAAAAAATCTGCTTTATTCCAAATCAACTTTACTTGTTAAGAAGACAAGCCTGTTTTCATTCAGAATTGAAAAAACGAGCCTTTATCTTGTCTTTACTGCAACCTGTATGCCATGAGTATAGTTGCGGATGCCAAAAAGGGTATCATCACCGAAGAGATGAAGATTGTCGCCAGGCAGGAAGGAGTCACTGAAGATTTCATCCGGCGGGGCGTTGCCGGCGGCCATATTGTCATCCCGGTCTCACCCTACCGTAAAGTTAAGATCTGCGGTATTGGGGAAGGACTCCGCACCAAGGTCAATGCATCCATTGGTACATCCACCGATATCGTTGATATCCCCCAGGAGATCGAAAAGGCAAAACAGGCCGAGCGTGCCGGTGCCGACACCCTGATGGAACTTTCAACCGGTGGCGATTTTGTCGAGATCCGCAAACAGGTTATTGCAAACACCAGCCTGTCAGTAGGATGCGTTCCTCTGTATCAGGCATTTATTGAAGCTGCGATCAAGGATGGCGCTGTTGTCAATATGAAAGAGGACGACCTCTTCAGGATCACTGCCGAGCAGGCAAAACTCGGAACCAACTTCATGGCCATCCATACCGGCATCAACTTCGAGACAATCAAGCGGCTGAAAAACCAGGGTCGTCACGGGGGCCTTGTCTCACGCGGCGGGGCATTCATGACCGCATGGATGCTTCACAATGAAAAGGAGAACCCGCTCTATAGCGAATTTGATTACCTGCTCGAGATCATGAAGGAGCACGAAGTCACCCTCTCCATGGGTAACGGTATGCGCGCCGGTGCCATCCATGACGCAACCGATCGTGCTGCTGTCCAGGAACTGCTCATCAATGCAGAACTTGCCGATATTGCTCACAAGCAGAATGTCCCGGTCATTGTCGAAGGCCCGGGCCATGTTCCAATCGATGAGATTGCCGCAAATGTCACGCTGATGAAACGCGTCACCAACAACAAGCCGTTCTACATGCTCGGACCTATTGTGACCGATATCGCCCCGGGGTACGATGACCGGGTTGCAGCAATCGGCGCTGCAATCTCGTCATCCCTTGGTGCTGATTTCATCTGCTACGTAACTCCTGCAGAACACCTTGCCCTGCCAACACCTGAAGAAGTTTATGAAGGGGTCATGAGTTCACGCATAGCCGCTCATGTCGGGGACATGATCAAACTCAAAAAGACCCGGGATCTCGATCTCGAGATGGGACATGCCCGCAGAGATCTTGACTGGGATCGACAGTTTGCCGTTGCCATGAACCCTGAACGGGCAAAAGCCATCCGCAAGGAACGTATGCCCGCAGACACCGATGGTTGCACCATGTGCGGCGACTATTGTGCTATCAAGATCGTGAACAAGCATTTCCAGTTCTGATCCCGATCCACTCTTTTTTTATCACATATTGTAATAATATTCAGGATTTTTATCAAGATGCCATAAGCAGGTCACAGGATTTACCGACATCATCATCTCACACTATGGAGCACATACGACAGATTGTCTGCCCGATTAAGATACCAATACTGCAACCTTAAACTCAAATACAGCCAAATAATCTTCCTGCAAAAACAATCCGGCACGGTGATCATAATCAAACTCAACTTCGGGGGATTTGTTTCCCTCTCAACGATAGACTGGCGGGGAAAGGCAGTCTGCACTCTTTTTTTACGGGGTTGCCCGTTACGATGTACGTACTGCCAGAATGAAACTATCCAGACCGGTGAAGATTACCGTGATATTGATGAGATCACGGCAATGATCAAAACCTCATCACCCTATATCAGCGGGGTTGTTTTTTCCGGAGGTGAACCGGCGTGGCAGAAAGAGGCTTTGATTGTATTGGCCCGTTATTCAAAAAAGATGGACCTGAGTGTCGGGATCCAGACCAATGGGTTTTTTCCAGATACCCTGGAAGCATTAATTATGGAAGGGTTGCTGGATAAAGTCGCAATCGATTACAAAACAACCTGGGAAGGATATTCCGGTACAACTGAAGGCTACAACCCCCTTGCAAAAGAAAATTACAAACGAAATGTCCAGAAATCAATAGGTATCTGTAAAAAAGCAGTTGAAAATAAACAATTGGATGAGTTTGAAGTAGTGTTTACCATATTCTATGAGAACCAGGAATATATCCGGCAGATCTCGGACAAGATCGGCGATGTGCCCCTTGTTCTCCAGCAGGGTGAGCATAAGATCGCACCAATGCGGAGTGCAACTCCTGAAATGACCGAAGGGGAATATATCTGTAAGAAACAAACACAACAGAAACGACATCCCCCGCTCAGACTCAATGAGATCAAAGAAATTGCAGATACCCTGAAAAAAACGGTGCGCATAAGAACGCGGGATATCGGGGAAATATCGTATAACTGGAGACATATCCTGTGAAAGTAATTGGCGTTGTCGGGCTGCCCGCAAGCGGTAAAGGTGAGTTTTCAAAGATAGCTGCAGAATCAGGTATCCCGGTCATAGTCATGGGCGATATGATCCGGGCTGCGGTTTCCAGAGCGGGACTGGAACCAAACGATGCAAATTTCGGTGCAACCGCAAACCGGCTCCGGGCAGAGAACGGCATGGATGCAATCGCGGCATTATGTATACCTGTCATAAACAACCAGACTGCCCCTCTTGTCCTTGTAGACGGGATTCGCGGAGATGCTGAGGTTCGTCTGTTCCGGAAGCAATTCCCTGCGTTTACCCTTATCAGCATCGATTCTTCGTTTGAAAAACGACTGGACCGGATCAGGGCACGCGGCCGTTCCGATGATTTTGTCCTGCCCGAATCCCTGCATAGACGCGATGAACGTGAGATGACCTGGGGGCTGGGAAAGGCACTTGCAGAAGCGGATATCAATATAAGAAACGAGGGTAGTCTTGAGGAATTCTCAGCAGAAGTAATATCTGTCCTTGCCTCACTGGGGCGTGAGCGATGACAATCAAACCGTATTTCTCCTCTTCATCAAAAGTCTGGGATGAGATCGCATGGGTATACGGGATCGAAGAAGCGGGTTACGAGGGGTGGGAGATCGTAGCGGACGGGAACTACAAACTGGATAATCCGGAATGTTTCAGGAAAATACAAGAGGTGATTGCGAGCACGCATCTCGGTATTTCCGTGCATGCCCCTTTTGGCGATCTGAACCTCGCCACGTTAAACGATCCCATATGGCGCGAATCGATCCGGCAGATCTGCACATGTATAACATTTGCATCTGAAATCGCAGACCGGATCACCATTCATCCCGGCTATCTTTCCCCGGTTGGCAAACTGGTGCCCCAGAAAGTCTGGAATCTCCAGAAAGAGGCTCTCCGGCAGATCGGGAAATGTGCTGCTGAACATTCAGTAGTGGCATGCGTTGAGAACATGATCGGGGTAAAAGAATTCCTCTGCCAGCTTCCTGAAGAACTGATCGGCATGACGGAAGGAATCGAAGGGATCGGCATGACCTTTGATTTCGGTCATGCAAATACCCTGGGCAAAGTGAACAGCTTCCTGCCGTATGTAAATAAGGCCAGTCACATCCATATCCATGACAATCACGGTACTTCCGATGAACATCTGGCACTTGGGGACGGACTCATCAACTGGCCTGTTGTCGGGAAGGCTGTAGCAGGGAATTATAACGGGATTGTTGTTATCGAAGGACGATCAGTGGAAGAAGCAAGAAAGAGCCTGCCGATATTCCGGAAGTGTTTTTCATGAGTGGCGAGACCCTGCATATCTATTTCCTTGGCACAGCCGGTGCCCTGCCGACACCGCAGCGCAATCCACCCTGCATTATGATACGGCGCGGAGCAGATACCCTGCTCTTTGACTGCGGGGAAGGGGCCCAGCAGCAGATGATGAGAGCCCGTTGCGGGTTCTTGGTCAATGCGATCTTTGTCACTCACTGGCATGCGGATCACTTTCTCGGTATCTTCGGCCTTGTGCAGACGATGTCATTCAACGGGCGCACCGAACCACTCACCATCTACGGACCGGAGTGGATACAGGAATTTGTCACTACCCTGCGTCATGTCACCCGGTTCAACCTCAAATTCACGATTGACGCGGTTGAACTTAACCACGGTTCATGGGTGCGGTTCGACGGGTATACAGTCACCGCATTTGCAGTAAGCCACGGCATGCCGGCACTGGGGTATTCCCTTGAAGAAGATCCCCGCCCGGGCAGGTTTGACCGCGAAGGAGCAATCGCGCTCGGGGTTCCGCCGGGTCCCCTTTTTGGCAGGCTCCAGCGCGGGGAAGCGATCACCATAGGTCCTGAAGGGCAGAAGCGTGAAATAAAACCTGAAGATGTGCTTGGCACTCCCCGGCCCGGGCGCAAAATTGTTTACACCGGCGATACCCGCGCAGTCCATAACTCCTTAGGAGAGGTTGCCCGGCATGCAGATCTCCTGATCCACGATGCAACCTACGATGAGACTGAAGCCAACAGGGCCAATGAATTCTACCATGCAACAGCAGCCCAGGCCGGAGATGCTGCAACGGTCCTGCAAGCCCGCACGCTTGTTCTTGTCCACATCAGTTCACGATATACAGATTCACAGGCCCATGTGAGCGATGCAAAACAGAAATTCACCGGCCCGGTTATTTCACCCAATGATCTCGATATGATTGAAGTGCCATTCCGGGATTGACCCGTTCCATATTTTTAGGTATTTTTACCTTTTTTGTGAATAACAAGTAAATTAAATCTTCAGACACCCATTCATGAATATACAGAGCAATATCAAAATAGCGCGGCATTGACGAAAATCGTACAAAATGCCCGTTTCGCTGTGTGTGTGGTGAGAACAAAATGGAAAATAACGATTCAAACAATGTGCTTGTGTACCGTCTTGGCGCAGGCTGTGATCTTGCAGATATCGAAGCAGGAAATATCTACCAGGGAAAGGTGCAGGGCTTTGCAACCTTTGGCATGTTCGTACAATTAAATGACCGGATCAAGGGACTTGTGCACAAGAGCAATGTTAAGGCTGAACACAAAGAACGCGATTCCATCCTTGTAAAAGTACGCGAAGTCCGGCCAAACGGCAATATCGATCTCGAAGAAGTGCAGTACCAGGTTTACCAGGTGGAGAGTGTTGAACGGAAATCCACTACGGTAAGAATTATCGATCTCCCGTCAAAACTGGGAAAGACCGTTGCCATCGAAGGCGAGATCGCCCAGATCAAACAGACCAGCGGTCCTACCATATTTACCATTGTTGACGAAACCGGTACCCAGAACGGGGCTGCATTTATCGAAGCCGGTGTACGGGCATATCCTGAAGCAGAACTTGGGAACATGGTCAAGCTGATCGGTGAAGTGATGATGAGAAACGGTCAGCTCCAGATTGAGGTTGACGGACTATCCATCCTTAATGATGAAGAAGCAGCGGTTGTCAAAGTAAGGATTGAAAAAGCCCTGGACCTTCGTTCAGAACCGGAGAACATTCCACTCCTGGTCCCCAGCGAGGTCATGGAGAAACTCCGTCCCGAGATGAGAAAGGTTGCAAAGATCATCAGAAAAGCGGTCTTTACCTCCCAGCCCATCATCCTGCGGCACCATGCGGATGCAGACGGCATCTGCTCGGCAGTTGCAATCGAACAGGCGGTCGTTTCCCTTATCCGCGAGTGCGGTGGTGACTTTGATGCCGAATACTTCTTATTCAAGCGGGCTCCTTCAAAAGCACCGTTCTACGAGATCGAAGATATCACCCGTGATCTTGACTTCTCGTTAAAAGACCATGTCCGTTTCGGCCAGAAGATGCCCCTCGTGATCCTCACCGACAACGGATCAACTGAAGAGGACGAACCTTCTTATAAGATTGCCAGTGTCTATGAGATCCCGTTTGTGGTAATCGACCACCATCACCCGGATACTTCCATCGACAAATACCTCCTCGCCCATGTCAATCCCTACCATGTCGGGGGAGACTTCGGGATTACGGCCGGTATGCTCGGCACTGAAGTCGCACGGCTGATCAACCCAAAAGTCGAACAATTAATTCGCCACCTCCCTGCAGTAGCAGCCGTAGGGGATCGTTCCGAGGCTCCCGAACGGGCATTATATCTCGGCCTTGTAAAGGACAACTTCCCCGAACAGCACTGCAAGGATATTGCCCTGGCACTCGACTACGAGCAGTTCTGGCTCCGGTTTAATGATGGCAGGGAGATTGTAAAGGATATCTTAAACTTAACCGGAAATACCGAGCGCCACAAGAAACTCCTGGCCCTCCTGATCGATGGTGCAAATACCATGATTGCCGACCAGATGAGCGCCTGTATGGCTCACGTCGATCCCCGTGTTCTGAAAAATGATGCACGCCTCTTCCTCCTGGATGTTGAGATCCATGCCCACAAGTTCACCTTCCCCCCCCCGGGCAAGACTTCCGGCGAGGTGCATGACCGCCTCTGCCAGCAGAATGCCGGTAAACCTGTGGTAACTATCGGGTTTGGACCGGACTTTGCCGTGCTCAGGTCCCGTGGCGTCCTGATGAACATCCCCAAGATGGTCAGGGAACTGCGGGTCGAGATCCCGGGCGGCGGCATCAGCGGTGGCGGACACCTGGTAGTTGGCAGTATAAAATTTGTTGAAGGTATGCGCTCTGTGGTCATCGAAGCATTGATAGACAAAATTGCTGATGCCCAGGTACAGCAATAATTTTTTTTTACAAAGATTACCCATTTTGTATAATTATCCCCGTAAAATTAAAAACAAACCTGAAAACCTTCGTTTTCAAGAACAGCCTGCCCGGAAGGCCAGATAAATTCTTTCTGGTCGAAATTATGGTGCAGCAGGAAAAAAGGGACTGGATTTTTCGCCCGAAAATTAGATATCTATATATAGCAGTTGAATTATATGAGTTTCTAATGCTGAGGCACAACATGTCAACTACCAAAAAGTTACGTGAAACGTATAATGAGACCCAGCACAAGATCGTCCAGTACCTCAATTCCGGTATAACTTTAGGCAAGCACTATTTCAAATCGAAATACATTGCCAAAGACCTCGGGTTATCACCCAAAGAGGTAGGAACCAACATGGCGATCCTTGCCGATAACTGCAAGGAACTGGACATCATACGGTGGAGCTATTCGAACAGCACAACATGGATGGTCACGCCAAGGGCGTGCTAATCCCATCCATTTAGTTTAACTCTTTTATCATGGCGAAAGTTCTGGAGTTCGAATCTGAGATCGAATTTGTTGCAGATATCAATGACCACAAAGACTGCCTGATGTCACAGGATCCTACGCAGGAGACGCCCAATGCTCTCTGGTACAACATAGACATCCCCAAAGGCCATATCTTAAAAGCGGGTGACCGTGTTCGGATCACCGTGGAAAAAATCTAGTTTTCCCTATTCAATTATCCCTCATTATTCTTTTCCCCTTTGAGTTTCTTGAACCGGTTTGCTGCGTTAAACGCATCGATGAGCTCCCGTTATTGCAGACGATATGCGGTAGATCTTCACAAAGTTTTTGAGTTTTGGCAGATTCCTTTCATCTTAACAGATCCAAAAAAATCATGACACGAACGTTCACCAGGATTTTTTTTAAAAATCCTCTGCAAATCCAAAGCAAAGGGACATACCGGTGTTTTTTTTTACTGACCGAACGGTCAGGAAGATTATTATCTGGTAAAATAGAGATGGGAAGATTAATTTAAAAAATAAACACAGGTGCCGGGTAAATTTTTTTAAAAGGGGATGAAACCATGAGTCGTAATATCTGTATACATGGCCATTTTTATCAGCCGCCCCGTGAGAATCCCTGGCTTGAGGAAGTTGAGACAGAGGATTCTGCATATCCGTTTCATGACTGGAATGAACGCATTACTGCAGAATGCTATGCACCCAATGCAGCCTCCCGTATTCTGGATTCGGACAGGAAGATCATTGATATTGTCAACAACTATACCAAGATCAGTTTCAATTTCGGGCCCACACTCCTGACCTGGCTGGAACAGAACAAAAATGATGTGTACCTGGCGATCCTTGAAGCCGATAAAGAGAGTATAAAACGGTTCTCCGGGCATGGTTCTGCCATCGCCCAAGTGTACAACCATATTATCATGCCCCTTGCAAACAGCAGGGATAAGCGTACCCAGATCATCTGGGGAATCAGGGATTTCACCCATCGGTTCGGGCGGGAACCTGAAGGGATGTGGCTGCCCGAGACAGCAGTTGACGTAGAAACTCTCGAGATTCTTGCAGAACTGAAGATCCGGTTTACCATCCTCTCCCCAAAACAAGCCCGTCGCATTAAGCCGGTCAACAGCATCCAGTGGACCGACGTGAGCCGGGGGAGCATTGACAGTTCGATGCCATATCTCTGCCAGTTACCTTCCGGCGAGTCGATAGCGATCTTTTTTTACGATGAGGGCATTTCACAGGAACTTGCCTTTAGCAATCTTTTGGAAAACGGTGAAGTGTATGCCAACCGGATGATTCGCTATTTTGCCCAGTACCAGAAACAGTCCGGGCTTTTATCGGTTGCCTCCGATGGAGAGACCTATGGGCATCACCACAGGTTTGGCGATATGGCACTAGCCTATGCCCTCTACCTTATAGAATCCAAAAACCTGGCACAGATCACCATTTATGGAGAATATCTGAGTAGCAATCCCCCTACTCATCAGGTAGAGATCATTGAAAATACGTCATGGAGCTGCACACACGGGGTCGAACGCTGGAGAGAAGACTGTGGCTGCTGTACCACAGGTTCCATTGTCCAGATGACCGTATCCAATCCATTCGCTCATTCCGCAGCAAAGGAGGTATTAACCGGTGCGAAAAGTTGTTCCCTGGTGTCACGCCAGAAATGGCGATCTCCCCTGAGAAAAGCCATGGACTGGCTCCGCCAGACACTCATCTCTCTCTTTGATGATCGGATGAGCCAGTACGTAACCGATCCCTGGCAGGTCCGGGATGAATATATCGATATAATTCTGGACCGTTCTCTCCTTAACATTGAAAAGTTCTTCTCAAAACACGCGATTCGTACCCTTTCCGACAAAGAGAGGGTCGAAGTACTCAAGCTGCTCGAGATACAAAGAAACGGGATGCTCATGTATACGAGCTGCGGGTGGTTTTTTGACGACATATCCGGTATAGAATCGGTCCAGGTTCTGCGGTATGCCTGCCGTGCAATGCAGCTTGTACGGGAAGTTGCCGGTGTTGATCCTGAACCGGATTTCATCTATATCCTGAAAAATGCCCCCAGTAATGTACCGGAATACAAGGATGGGGCACAGGTTTACCGGAATTTTGTCCAGACATCGGTTGTTGATCTTTCACGGGTAGGTTTTCACTATGCATTATCGTCATTAATTGTTGATTCTCCTGAAAAGATCCGGATAAAAAATTATACCCTGAAAAATGTGGAATATCATAAGACAGAAGCCGGTGAGCTCAAACTGGCAGTTGGAAAAGTCTTTTTGTATTCCGACATCACCTGGGAAGAAAATACCCTGATGTTTGCCGTCCTTCACCTGGGAAACCATAATTTCATGGGGGGGGCTACAGAATTTACTGATGAGAAGAGATATTTTGCCATGCGGAATGAATTGCAGGATGGTTTTTCCAAAAGTGACATCCCCCGGATGATTCTGAGCCTTGAGAACCATTTTGGCAGTCATTTCTATTCACTCTGGGACCTGTTCCGTGACGGGCAGCGAAAAGTATTGTACTCAATTCTTGACACCACACTTGCGGATATGGAATCCGCATTCAGGCATATCTACAACCAGTTTTTACCCCTTCTCCATGCAATGAAAGAGATGCAGATCCCCCCCCCGAAGGTACTCGAGGATCCGGTATGGTATATCATCAATCTCGATCTGAAAAAAGTCCTGTCCAATGGGAATCTCGATACCCGGCGACTTGCAGCCCTGGTTGGTGAAATGACCCGGGGAAAATTCGAGCCGGATACTGATACCCTGAATTTTACTGCAAGTCATGCAATAACCAACCTCATGCAGCGTCTTTTTGAGAACCCGGACGATCTCGTCCTCATGGAAAAGATCGTAACAGTATTCAGAGTGTTGTCCCCGCTCTCACTGGTGTACAATCTTTGGGAGTGCCAGAACGATTATTTCCACATTGGCCAGAAAAATGCAATGGTCATGCAGGCACTATCCAAAACGGGAGATACCCATGCACGAGAATGGACCCGGCTGTTTGAGGAAATGGGAGGATACCTGGGAGTGAAATTCTCATGATATGCAGTGGAGGACAGGCAACGGCAGCACCTTGCGATGCGCATGACATTTCTGTATACTTATCCGGAACAACCGGAAATACAATGGGGGACTAAAGTGTGAAACAGAGAGGAAGCGGAATCCTGTTACCAGTCACGTCTCTTTTTTCCGGATATGGTATCGGAGATCTCGGACCATCGGCCTGCCGGTTCGTGGATTTCCTGTCTGATGCAGAACAAAGTTACTGGCAGATCCTTCCCTTAAATCCCACCAGCCAGGACTATGATAATTCACCGTATCACAGTATATCTGCCTTTGCGTTTAACACCAACCTCATAAGCCCCGACAGCCTGGTGCAGGACCGTTTTTTAAAAGCGTCCGATATTCCTGCAATGCCAGAATTCCCCCGTGGCAGAGTAGATTATCCTGCGGTGATCCCGTTCAAGGAACAAATTTTGTCCCTTGCCTTCGACAGGTTCCAGAAGGACAAAACCGGTCTTGCCGGATATAACGAATTCTGCAGGAATAATGCCTGGTGGCTTGAGGATTTTGCACTCTTTATCTCGTTACACCGGCACTATAAGGGCAACTGCTGGAACACATGGCCCGAAGAGATAAAATATCGTAAACCCGCTGCACTGGATACGATGCGACAGCGGCTAAAAACAATGATCGATAAGGAAAAATTTCTCCAGTATATTTTTTTCCAGCAGTGGAAGAGGTTGAAAACCTACTCCCAAAAAAAAGGGATCTGCCTGATCGGGGATATCCCGATTTACGTTAATTACGACAGTGCCGATGTATGGACACACCCGTCATTGTTCCGGCTTGATGACCAGCTCCGGCCTCTCGTTATCGCCGGGGTACCCCCGGATTATTTCAGCAAGACAGGACAACTCTGGAAAAACCCGCTCTTCTGCTGGGAAGAGCATGAAAAAGATGGATTTTCCTGGTGGATAAAGCGGGTTGAGCATAACCTGTCCTTGTTTGATTATTCAAGAATCGATCATTTCCGGGGATTGGTTGCATACTGGGAAGTGGGAGCTGGTGAAATAAACGCAATTAACGGGAGATGGGTCCCGGCACCGGGTGAGAAATTATTAACGCTGATGAAAAAACAGTTTATTGATCTTCCCCTTATTGCAGAAGACCTTGGAATTATTACCCCGGATGTTTCGTTGCTTATCAACAGGTTCAGTCTTCCGGGCATGAGGGTGCTTCTCTTTGCGTTTACCGATGATCCTTCGACAAGTCCCCATGCACCTCATAACCTGATACGAAACTGCATCCTCTATACCGGTACGCACGACAATGCTACCAGCCGGGGCTGGCTTGAATCGGATGCTACACCGGAAGAGAGACTGAACCTTGTGAGGTACATTGGCCGGGATATCCCCCCGGAACAATTACCTGCAGAACTGATCCGGCTTGCCATGATGTCGGTTGCAGATACCGTGATCATTCCCATGCAGGATATTCTCAGCCTTGGAGATACAGCCCGGATGAACCGGCCCGGGACTGATACGGGTAACTGGAGATGGCAGATGGAGAAAGGTCAGACGGATCCTGTTGTGACCCGGGAGCTTGCCGGTATGACACGGATTTTTGGGAGAAGCTCCCGTAAAAAAACCGAGTGAAAGAATTTACGGATAAAGGTCCCGGAATAATGATTCAAATTTTTCGGGACAATTGAGGAATTCGAGGACCGGGGCCCGTTTTTCAATAAGATTGTAGAGAGGGTCGGGGATGGCATCCTTAACATCCACAAGACGCTGGGCTTTAACGAGACGGAGCTGCGCCGGATGCCGGTAGGTCGGGTTCTTCACAAAACCTTCTTTTATCCACTCGAAATACGCGGCTCCGTTCTGCGCTTCATAGCCGTGATAGTTGCTGGCAAAACGCGAGGAGACAATATTTGCCATCTGGAGGACCTTCGAACGGGTCGGGTTGATGGTCACATGCCCATATCCCGGAGGAACCACAACGACATCGCCGGCTGATGCCGCTATCAAAACGATATCGGAACAATCCTTGTTCTGGATCAGGTAATGTGCCTCACCGGCAAGGACTTCATAGATCTCCGGGTAACCGGTACCGGATGGATCAGCGGGGTGATAATGCCCTTTAGTCTTATTGTACTCCCCGCAGAGTTCACGCGGGAGGATTACGGTGATATCGAACCGCAGGTGTTGTGCGGCAAGCCAGCTGCGGTCTTCCGAGGAACGGGCGACATCCCGGTACATGTAATAGACCGGTCCGGTGCAGGTACACCCGGGGTTTGCCAGGACTCCCTTAAGGTCTTCAGCGGTCCTGACCGCAGGCTCCGGGAGAGATCCCTTCCAGCAGACAGAAAACGCAGGACTGGAGGACTGGTTTGTTTGAGGATACAGGTTTTTATTCATTTTCGACCCCCGATAACGGTCATGGCCAGTTCATAGAAATCATCATCTACAGTTTTTAGCTGGTTGACCGCAGACTCCAGGGGAATGCTGGTGATCCGGTTTCCCTGCAGGGCAACCATCTTCCCGAAATCCCCGGAATACACGAGCTGGACGGCTGCAACACCAAACCGGGTGGCAAGAATTCGATCATACGCAGTGGGCGATCCGCCCCGCTGGACATGCCCGAGAATGGTGACACGAGTCTCGATACCAAGGCGGCGCTCGAGTTCCTTTCCCAAAATATTTCCCACTCCCACAAACTTCTCGTGACCGCATTCATCCCGTTCGTTCTCCGGAACGGAAGACAGGCCCATATCTTTTTCATGAGCACCTTCAGCGATCACAACGATGGAGAATTTCTTCCCTGCATCGTACCGGTCCTTTAATTTTTTACAGACCCCCTCCATGGTAAAGTGGACTTCCGGGATCAGGATCTCGTCAGCTCCTCCGGCGATACCTGCCATGACCGCGATCCAGCCGACGTTGCGCCCCATCACCTCTACTACGATAATCCGGTGATGCGACTCAGCGGTAGTATGGAGCCGGTCGATAGCTTCGGTTACCGTAGAAACAGCGGTATCAAATCCGAATGTCATATCGGTTCCGCAGATGTCATTGTCTATGGTTTTGGGAATGCCCACAACAGAGATTCCCTGCTTTGCCACATCGCGGGCTGCAGAAAGGGTCCCGTCACCGCCAATGACTACCAGCGCATGAATACCGAATTTTTTAATATTGGCTTTGATCTTCTGGAAATCGGAGGGATTTTTCAGCGGGTTTGTGCGGGAGGTACCAAGTATTGTTCCTCCCTTGGGCAGGATACCTGATACCGAGAAATCGGTGAGTGGTTCAACATCGCCATCAATAAGACCCTGCCAACCGTTCCGGATACCAAGGGTCCCAAAATCATATTTTATCCCGGCTCTCTCGACAGCCCGTATCACTGCATTCAGCCCGGGGCAGTCACCTCCCCCGGTCAGGACACCAATTGTTTTCATACCATCCAAACTCCTGAAATCTGGGTCCCCTGCCCAAGAATACCTGCACAATGATCGAACTGCACATTACACGGGATACTGAGAGGTTTATCGGTTTTCATGGAACAGCTCCTACACTTTCCTTCTCATTCACAGGTTATGGTCTTTTTGCATGGGAAATCGTTATGAATGACATTATCTGAAGGTCTCCATGAAGATCCTGCGGTGGATAATACGCCAGCAGAGAATCAGCTGAGCAAGATCCCCGGCCGTCACGTAGTTCCGGTGTTTGAAGATGGAGATGGGGTGAACCTGGGTCTGCTTTTCGATGCTGCGCTCAAGTTTTTTTACCACATGCTCGCTAAGTTCCCCATCAATTATCAGCTCGCCCATCTTGTGGCCACTCTGTTGACAGGTCACAAACTCCAGTGAGAAGTTACGTTCAGATAACGAGAGAAGGGAGTACAAATCTAATGAGAGATCGATATTTTCGATTCTCTGTTTCATCCGGTTCTGGGAGAGGGTGACCTTGTACACATTCTGCTCTTTGCCTAATTCCGGTCCGTACCGGGAATAATCGATACCAATCACGGCATCAGCGAACTCTTTCTGGGGAGCAATGTAGCGTTCATAGTCCGGTTCGCGTTCAGCGATCTCCTCCAAAACTGCCTTCCGGGAATATCCCCGCTTGTTTACATCCCGCCGGATCTTCCAGTCATATTTTACCCGGTTTGCCGGATCCACAAACAGGGAAAAATCAAGGTTTTTCCGCAGCGTGGGAGTGAACAGCGTGTGTAACCCTTCCAATATGAGGATCTTCTTTGGCTGGAAAACAGACGGGGGATCAAATTTGCCGGTCGAATGATTGTAAGACGGTTTTACGATCGGGATTCCGCGTTTGAGTAAGAAAAGATCCTGCTCGAGCCGGTCGATACAGTTTGCCTCCGGATTTAATGCAGTGATTCCCCGCTCCCGACGCCCATCCCGGTCCAGGCTGTGATAATCGTCAAGCGTGATGGTTGAGACCAGATTATTGCCAAAAATACTCCGTATACCCTGGGTGAACGTACTCTTCCCCGAACCGCTGTCCCCGGCAACCCCAAGGGTAAAGATATACGGGGATGCTGCGATCGTATCAATAAAATTCTTGTGACGCATGGGTATTTTCTCTATGATGATGGCATCAGGTAAAAACCATCCTGCATTTCGTCAGATTTCCGGAATGCCCCGGATAGTGCCGGGGCACAAACCGGACCCGTAAGGAGCAGGACATAAAACCTGAATTTAATAAGGAATATGCTTTAGCAGATAATGACGCAGGTTCTGGTGTGAACAGGGAAAACATAACAGGGTTATCCCATTATTTATGAAACAATACGTGCATAGGTGTCGGTCAGGTCCTTTACTATCGGACCCCAGAGAAAGATCCGATCCACTTTCTTTCTCCCCCGTTTTCCCATCGCTTCCGCATTCCAGGGCTCATCGATCAGGCTGGTGATACCATCGGCAATGGATGCCGGGTTCACTTCAACTTTTATACCATTTACAAACGCATCGATATTCTCGGATAGTCCGCCGACATTGCAGGCTACAACGCATTTTTCAGCACTCCATGCCTCGAGAAGCACGAGACCGAACGGCTCATTGCGGCTGGGGATAACAACAATATCAGCAGCATTCAGTATGCGGATATACTCTGAATCAGGTATATAGCCCAAAAAGTTAACGGGTAAATCTTTTGCCTGTTCCTGCAGGAGCTGCCGCATACCCCCATCTCCGGCAACAATTACTTTTGCATCCCAGCGATACTGGCAGACTTTACGTATTGCATCTATGAATAAGTCCGGCCCTTTCTGGAAGACAAGCCTGCCAACAAACAGGACCAGCGGGGCGTAAGGATGGATCCCATATGCCTTTTTCACTTCACCCGGGTCAATATTTGCGTGGTATTCACGCGGGACAACCCCGTTTGGGATAACATCGCATTTACTGTCAGGAATATTGTATAACTGCATCACTTCTTTTTTAAGCGTTGCTGATACGGTAGTTACGCGTTTTGCAATTAGTCCGCCGTACCATTCCTTTCCGGAGATTTCCTTAAACTCCCACCAGTCACCGGACTGGTTACCATTCCTGCCATATTCCGTTGAATGATACGTGAGAATAGTGTTCCGGTCCTGCAGGTAATGAAGTGCCTGGACAACGTGCCAGTCGTGGAAGTGAAGGATGTCAAACCGGTGGGGTGTATCATATTTCCTGAACTGTTCCACCATTGTCCTGCTCATGGCATCACAATAATCTACAATATTTTCCCCTGCTGGATGGCAATAGTGGTAATTGACACCATTCACCATCTGATCGGGGATCATACCCCGGGTAAAAAAATGCACTTCATGCTGCTGTTTCACTAATGTTTCTGCAAGATTGGTTGCAGCATTGGCAAGTCCGCCAACCCGTTCTGCGTACATCGATTCCCAGCAGAAGAAGGCTATCTTAAATGACTCCATAGCAGCTCCTTGCGCTCTTTTATGACATGAGCCAGGTCATGACGCTCATTTATCCCGGAAATATTTTCTGCAAGACGCGGATCTTCAAGAACATCGGTTATCCAGCGGATGAAATCCCCCCGCTCCTGGTGGAACTGGATCGAGTCCTTGGGAACTATGTAGAGCAGTTCTTCAAACTGGTCAAGATTATACGCGGTATGTCCTATGAACCCCGAGGGTCCGGCAAAATGAAATGCCTGTTCAGGGGTTAAGGTCCGCAATGTTTTGGCTGATTTCCGATTTTTCATAACCCGGATATTCCGCAACTCATAGTCCGCCAGAACTCTCATGAAAGTCTTGAATGCATCATCAGACTCGTGATGGCTGAAATAGGCGTGAACTTCCCCGCAGGTTCCATATTTTGAGGCCATATAATAGAAGTGATCACTGGTCTGGAGATATCGCCAGATAGGTTTGTCAATCGCATAGGGTCGTGCCAGCTGGACTGCATGAAACGCTGCACGCTGCCGGTCATTTCCCATCCAAGCGGAGGTATCTTTCTCAAGGTCTGCCCATGAGATAGTCTCCCTCACATCAAGTTCTCCCATAGGAGTAAACCGGGCTACACTCTCTGAAGGCAGGATCGATTCTACCCCGTGCCGGGCAAGCTCATCCGGAAGGGAATATAAGAAGTCGAAGATCCCGGTCTCTTTCCAGAAGTGTTCGCCAAAGGTTTCGTAATCCAGGAATACATTGACTACATCCCCAGCAGATGAGGCAACCCACCGGGCATACGTGTCTGCGGTCAGCGGGTACATGTCCCAGGTGCGGTTACCAAACCGGAAAGCAATATCATCTGATAACTTGGTATTGCGAAGTATCACCGTAATTCCCTTGCAGGTGTAGAGATGATTCGGGCTGCGCCCCCCCAGTATACGATCAACCCCTTCGGTAAAGATTCCCGAGAAATTCATATCTTTTGCTGTGGCAGCTACATCATTATTAAAGGTAAATTCCGTATTTTCAAAGATTGCCGGGCGGACTTTGAACAGATCGTACAGCAGATCCGAGTGAAGTTTAACCTGTTCTTTGAATTCCGCTTTCTCATGAAAACAACTGGCAATACTGTGATAATAGGTCTGCCCAATCATCTCACTGTTCTTATGCCGTGCCACCTGCTCGAAGAGTGACAGGGTATCCTTGCTCCACTTATCAAGCTGCTCGATAAGGATTCCCGACAGGGAGAACGAGCAGGAGAAGCCGTCATCGAGTTTTTCCAAAAGGATCGTTGTCGCAGGATTGTAACACTTTTCTGCCACCCGTACAAGTATTTCCTTATTGAGTCCGTCAAAATAGTGATCAAAAAGATCTTTCTTTTTCATCTTGGGGACGGGTTCAAAATCCCGGTTCAACCGGTATGGCTGGTGAACTTCGAATCCTATACATATAGGTGGCGTGGCAAACACATCCTGCTTTTTTAAAAAGGGACAATCCACAGAGTTGGCAAAGCAACCGGACCCCCGGGGAATGTCAGGTATCACAGGTCTGACGGTCTTATGATATGAAAGCAGGGGTGGGATTTTAGGTTGACTAAATTTGCGGATCGTTCCTTTCCGAGTATAACTACATAACAGGGATATCAGATATATATGTTTCTGGGATTATGACGGATAACATAATAGACCGAATATGAAATACACCGGGAAAACAATAATTGGATCAAGATTAATTTTTCCTTAAAAAAGGGACGTTAGTATTTAGATGGTTTTTAAAACTCATCAGCAACAAATGCACAGGAGGAAAGGATATCTCCAAGCCCAGAAGATTTTGAAATATTCCGGGCAATCATTGTCGGAATCATTACGATAGTGTGTGTAGGGGTCTGAAAAATTCCGTTTGCGATCAGGGGTCCGAATTTTTTATCAACGTCATCAAATGCGATGATACCTGCCGATGAAATTTCACTGTGTGTTCCCTGTGCTGCCTGCGCTACTGTACATGAAGCAAAAAGCAGTGCGTTAAGCGATGTTTCAGGGTGTACACAATCATTCCTGATAATCTGCACATAATACCCGAATGTGTGAAGGTGAAGGCGTTTGAGCCCACTGATAGTACAAATTTCCAGTGCCCCAATTACCTGCTGGACCGGCGAGAGAATCTCTCCAGGTTCTACGCCGAGTGGATCCAGGCAATGCAGGAGCAATTCAAGTTCATGTTCATTGAGTCCGATACTGTCGACAACCGGCAGGATATGATGGATAAAACCGTTAATAACTCCGGTATCGGTAACCGATACGCACTCAGCATGAATCCGCATCCGGTCGTTATTCCTTTTCATGTGGAGGATCTGGAGTGCAGCACAGGCAAATTCAGTATCGGTATGAAGGTACTGGTACCCGGAGAGAAACGCACGGGTGAACTGAACAACCCCCGAATGGAAGGCATCCATTTTTTCAACCGGGATCAGTATTGAATCCGGGGTATGGACCGGGGATGCAATGAAACGATTATTTCGGGGAATTGTACCTGTTTCTAACGGCACAAGACCCGGCGGATATTCAAAGATGAGATGGATGATATCAGGGCTGTGTCCTTCACTTTCATCCGGATTCAGCAAATGAACCCCGGCCTGCTCCAGGATTTTCCGGGTATCAGGCCCTGGGGAATGAGCAAGACAAAGCACATCTGAAATTCCGGCTGATGCCAGATGGACTGCAGATATACCGGCCTGTCCGCCAATAACAAGATGACCGGAACCAGCAAATATGCGTAAAAATTCCTGGTACAGCTGAGGATCGATAACAAACCATTCTTCAGCAGTGCAGGTACGCATGGAATGCAGGAGCCGTGACCTGAGTTCTGATAGTTTTGGCTGATGGAAGACGGCAGATTGCAGCAACGCCGGAGTGACTGTGATAATACGATCAAGATTCACATTAAATCCGACAAGGGTAGAATTTTTAGGAACGGATTTTGCGTTATCGTAGAGTCTTTGCCAGGGGATTTCTGCCATACAAAAAAGTCCTCAAATCATCTTTAGGCGTTGTGAGATTTCAATAGTATGGTTCTATTGAATTATCATTTATGGACTGCCAGCACTCCGGGGCAAGACAAATACAATTGATCGTTTGTCTGAATCTTACCAGAACTCAGGTTTTGCACATCGTACTGGACAGGGGGTTTCTTCCGGGAAAGGGAACGGGATTTTTTTTCGGGGGAGATGATTTTGATAAAAACGGGATACTCCGTACATCCAATGCAAAAAACAGCACAATAGTTTTTAAGGAGATGCAACCACTACTCATTCATTGAGGCGTATCGTGGCAGATAGTACCAATAAGGATTTTCCCCATGTACCGGATCGTATATCGGGACTCATTGATCTGGCCTATAATCTCTGGTGGAGCTGGAACCCGGCAGTAAAGATGGTCTTTAAAAATTTAAACCCGCAGGCCTGGATCGAAAGCATACATAACCCGGTAAAAATGTTAAAGGAACTTCCCGAAGAGACCTTGGTCGCCGCTTCAAAAAATCCCCTGTATCTCCGTCATTACGATCTTGTGATGGCTCGTTTCCGGCAGGAAATGAAACAGAAAAACAGCTGGTTCACCGAACATTTCCCGGATGATCACGACCTTTCCATTGCCTATTTTTCTGCAGAATACGGCCTCCAGCACTCCCTTCCGTTTTATGCTGGGGGATTAGGTTTTCTTGCCGGCGATCACTTAAAAGAATCCAGTGATCTCGGCCTGCCGCTCGTGGCTGTAGGTTTCATGTACTCCGAGGGGTACCTTCACCAGCATATCGGTGCTGATGGCTGGCAGGCGGATATCAATGAACTCCTGAACCGGGATGCGGCTCCCATCAAGCGAGTGATGTATAACCACGAAACCCAGCTGGTGGCACGGGTGCCGTTTATCGAACCCCCGATTTATGTTGCGGTCTGGAAAGTTGATGTGGGAAATATCCCGCTCTACCTCCTGGATACTGATATCAAAGAGAATGATCCGGTAAACCGGATGATCACTTATCGCCTCTATACCGGGGATAATGAACTCAGACTCCGACAGGAGATTGTGCTGGGTATTGGAGGGAGTTATGTCCTGGACATTCTCGGCATTCGCCCTTCAATCATTCACCTGAACGAAGGACACCCTGCATTTGCACTCCTTGAACGGATACGGGAACAGGTTGCCGATAAGATGAGTTTTGAACAGGCGTCAAAAATGGTGCGCGAAACAAGCGTTTTTACCACCCATACACCTGTCCCGGCCGGACATGATGCCTTTCCCTATTCCCTCATGGACAAATATTTCTCCCACTATTTCCCTCTTCTCGGCATAGACCGCCAGACGTTCCTGGAATTGGGACATTCCTCCAAAGATCACGGGGAATTGTTCAATATGACCGCATTTGCCCTGAAAATGTGTTCATTCAAAAATGGCGTGAGCAAGAAGCATGGGGAAGTAGCCCGGGAGATGTGGCAGCCACTCTGGCCGGAACTGAAAAAGGAAGAGATCCCTATCCACCACATCACCAATGGTGTCCATGTGCCCACATGGCTTGATCCTAAAATGTCACTCCTGATGAACAAATACTTCTCGCCCTCCTGCCCGAACTGGATGACAGAACATGACAGCCCGCTCATATGGGAGATGATCAGCGAGATTCCCGATGAAGAACTCTGGGCGGTCCATACCCAGCTCAAAAGAAAACTGGTAAACCGGATACGGGAGTTCAAACGCAGGAAATGGAGCGGTGAAGGAACGGATCCCATCAATGTAATTACGGGTGGCGCCCTGCTCGATCCCTATGCCCTCACCATCGGATTTGCCCGCAGGTTTTCAACCTACAAGCGTGCCGATCTCATTTTCCAGGATCTCGAGCGGCTTAAGAGGATTGTCAACAACCGGTGGATGCCGGTCCAGATCGTCTTTGCCGGCAAGGCTCATCCGGCTGATGACGACGGGAAACGAATCATCCAGAAGATTTACCGGTATGCTCACCAGCAGGAGTTCGGGGGAAGGATTGCCTTTGTCGAAGATTATGGTGAACAGATGGCACAATATCTTGTCCATGGTGTTGATGTCTGGCTCAACAATCCGGTTCCCCCCATGGAAGCCTGCGGCACAAGCGGGATTAAAGCCTCATTGAACGGTGTCCTGCACATGAGCGTGCTTGACGGCTGGTGGATTGAGGGGTATAACGGCAAGAACGGTTGGGCTTTTGGAGACAGTCCTCCCGGGCAGAACCAGGACCGGGGAGATGCTGAACAACTCTATAACCTGCTCGAACGAGAGGTGATACCGATGTATTATACTCTTTCTGACGATGGGATCCCGCATATGTGGGTGAAGAAAATGAAAGAAACAATCCGTAGTACAGCCCCCCGGTTCTCAGCGAAGAGGATGTTGAAAGAATATGTGAGGAAGGGATATGACCCGGCCCTGATATCAGCAGCGAAATACATAAAAACGGAATTTCAACCAGATGAATGAGCGGTTATTCCACCCTTTTTTCATACATTCATCGTCACCGAATAAACATCATGAAGCGCTGAATTTCGCAGAAATATAGTTGAAAAAGAAAAATTAGAAGGGAAAAACAGGATCCCTCATGCAGCCTTGTCGGTCATCTTTTCGCCACCGAGGATCGCAGCCTGGGCTGCCGCCAACCGGGCAATAGGGATACGGGGACCGGAACAGGAGACGTAAGTCAGTCCAATCTTGTGGCAGAACATGATCGAAGCAGGGTGACCACCGTGCTCACCACATATGCCCATTTTCATATCCGGACGAGTGTGCCGACCCCACTTGACGGCCTGTTCCATGAGGCGTCCTACACCCTTGACATCCAGTACCTCAAACGGGTTGTCCTGTAAGATACCGCTCTGGTTGTACATGGGCAGGAACTTATTCTCAGCATCTTCGCGTGAGAAAGAGAACGCTGCCTGAGTAAGATCATTTGTCCCAAATGAGAAGAACTCTGCCTGTTCTGCAAGATTATCCGCCCGCATACAGGCACGGACCACTTCGAGCATGGAGCCGAACTTGAAATCCAGTTTTACCTTATACGCAGATTCGACTGCTATTCTGATCTCGTCCACCCACACTTTTACCCGTTTCAGCTCCTCGGCCGTACAAACCTGGGGTACCATGATCTCCGGGTGAACCTCGATGCCTGCTTTCTGGCACTCGGCCGCAGCTTCTAATATGGCCCGGATCTGCATGGTGTAGATCTCAGGGAAGGTAAGGCCCAGCCGGACACCCCGGTGACCGAGCATGGGGTTGACCTCGTGCAGGGCACGGACTTTTCTTAAGATTGCTTCCTTTTTCACAATCGCTTCATCGACTAATACCGGATCGGTGAATTTCTGCACCTGCGGTTTTTCCTCCCGGGTATGGTTCATGAACGTGACTGCATCTGATAATACCTGCATGCCCTGCAGGATCTTGCGCAAGTTACGGAGATGTTCGATATCATCTACCAGGAGGTTTTCCGTTGGCAGGAATTCGTGGATAGGGGGATCCAGCAGGCGGATTGTCACGGGACGCGGAGTCATGACCTTGAAGATGCCATTGAAATCTTCGCGCTGTATCGGCAGCAGCTTGTCAAGGGCTGCCTGTCGATCGGCTTTTGTTTCAGCAACAATCATCTCGACCATGATAGGCAGGCGTTCGGTTCCAT
>JANYKQ010000064.1 GCA_025358115.1 Methanomicrobiales archaeon
AAGAACTCCTACGAGAATAGGCCCTGAACCTATCGCCTTTGACCTGGCTCGGCAACCCTCGCATTTTTGTTAATTTTCTTTCTTTTTGTGCACGATGTGACCAGATGCCATGATCAGGCATGAAGCCCTGAACCTGGCGCCTTTAACCGGGCTTGGCTACCCTCGCGCTTGTATAGATTACTGTTGAAATTAAATAAAGATAGGGGTCATTATGCCTTTTTAGGGGCACCGTTATCATTGGACCCTTTCTTCATCTCCTGCTCGCGGAGCTCTTTTCTCCGTATCTTTCCGGAAATGGTCTTTGGTAAGGTAGCAACAAACTCAATCGCCCGGGGATATTTGTAGGGAGCGGTCACGTTCTTGACATGGTTCTGGATCTCCCTCACCAGGGTTTCTGACGGCTGGAACCCGGGCTTGAGGATGACAAATGCCTTGACAATCAGGCCGCGGACATCATCCGGAGACCCGACAACGGCAGCTTCCTGCACCGCGGGGTGCTCGATGAGCGCACTCTCGACTTCGAACGGCCCGATACGGTAACCGGATGATTTTATCACATCGTCATCCCGGCCGATAAACCAGAGATACCCGTCTTCGTCCTTGTAGGCTTTGTCCCCGGTATAGTAATAATCGCCAATAAACGATTTCTTATTCTCATCGGGATTGTTGAGATATTCCCGGAACATTCCCACCGGGCGCGGATTCATCTTGATCGCGATCCGGCCTTCTTCATGCATGGGAACGGGTTTACCATGGTCATCGTGGAGTTCCACGTGCCAGCCGGGTGAGGGTCTTCCCATGGAACCGAATTTCGGGGTCATACCGGGGAAAGTACCAATGCAGAGCACCGTCTCGGTCTGACCATAGCCCTCGTAAATGGTCATACCGGTTGCATCCCTCCAGGCCTTGATCACTTCAGGGTTGAGCGGTTCTCCGGCACTGACGCAGTGGCGGAGCTCGGAGAAATCGAACTTGTCGAGATCGGCTAAGATCAGCATACGGTAAATCGTGGGCGGGCAGCAGAATGTTGTGATGCCATATTTTTCTATGAGCGGGAGGATCTCGGTTGCATTGAACCGGCTTCGTATATCGTACACAAAGATGGCCGAACCTTCGATCCACTGGCCATAGAATTTCCCCCATGCGCTCTTTGCCCAGCCGGTATCGGAAAGGGTGAAGTGGAGATCATTCATGCGCAGATCATGCCAGAACCGTGCCGTAACGATATGTCCGAGCGGGTAACTCTGCTCGTGCACCACCATCTTGGGGTCTCCCGTTGTACCGGAGGTGAAGAAGATCACGAGCGGATCGGTGCTCCGGGTCTTTTTCATGCTGGGCAGATTGACAATTTTTGCTGACACGGGTGCCGGGTAATCCAGTTCGGTTAAGTAACTGATCCAGCCCGGGCGCTTGCCATCGATGAGGACTTTGCAGGAAAGGGACGGGCATTCCTTGGCTATCTCTTCGATCTTGTCTGCCTGCTCCTCCATGGTAATGACCATCTTGATATCGGCAATATTGATCCGGTATTTCAGGTCCTTGGGCGTGAGCATCGTGGGGGCGGGAACATAGACTGCCCCCCGCTTGATAAGACCGATAGTAAAGGTCCACCATTCGGGAACCCGGGGGAGCATAATCAGTACACGGTCACCCTTACTGACGCCGTACTTGATCATGATGTTCACGATCTGGTTTGAGAGACGCATCAGGTCCCAGAACGTGAACGTCTTCTCCTTGCCTTCCTGGTTCACCCAGAGCATGGCGAGTTTGTTCCGGTCCTTGTTTGCCCATGCATCGATCACATCAAAACCGAAGTTAAAATATTCAGGAACTTCGATGGCAAATTTCCGGAACATTTCATCATAATCCGGCATGTTATGATCTTCAGGTCCAAAGACCGGCCCGGATGAAGGCAGGGTCGTTGTACCAATGGTACCCACTCCCGTACTCTTGGTGAGCTGGGCAGTGCATGCCTCATTTATCCAGTCGGACCGGGAAATATTACGCTTCTCCGACGATTTATCGATGCTTGCAGCAAGTGAATCGTCCATAGTGACAGAATACCGCACCATAGTAATTTGTTTAGTGGTGCAGAAGATGAGGGTTTCGATTGGTTTTTGCACCACGCAAATTTTTTTTATAAATCGAATAAACGATAATAAGCTTTAAAATGGGGACAGAAATCTTAAAAAGGGCTTAAAAAGATTGAATTTTTTATGGTGCGATCACTTCTGGTCCAGGTATTTCTTCAGTTCAGCGGCACGCAGCTCATTGCGCTTGATCTTTCCGGAGATCGTTTTGGGAAGTTCCGGTACAAACTCTATCTCGCGGGGATATTTGTACGGTGCGGTGGTTCGTTTCACATAGGTCTTGATATCCCTGATCAGCGATTCCGAAGGTTCAAAGCCCGAATTGAGGACAACAAAGGCTTTGACAATCAGGCCCCGGATTCGATCCGGTGATCCCACAACCGCAGCTTCCTGGACAGCGGGATGTTCGAGAAGCGCACTCTCCACTTCGAACGGTCCGATCCGGTAACCGGAACTCTTGATCACATCATCATCCCTGCCAACGAACCAGTAGTAGCCATCATCATCCTTGTAGACTTTGTCACCGGTATAATACCAGCCGTTCACAAAGGACTTTTTGTTCTCCTCAGGATTGTCGATATACTCCACAAAGAGACCGGGTGGCCGGGGGTCGGTGCTGATCCCCAGCCGGCCTTCTTCATGTTCGCCCACCGGTTTTCCATCATCATCATGCACCGCGATCTTCCAGCCGGGGGAGGGTTTTCCCATGGAACCCGGGCGGGATTCAACATTGGGAAACGCAGCAACACAGCATGCCGTTTCGGTCTGCCCGTAACCTTCACAGATGATAAGACCCGTCCCTTCCTTCCAGACCCGCATCACTTCGGGATTGAGCGGTTCACCGGCACTCGTGCAGTGGCGGAGGCTCGAGAGATCAAACCGGTCAAGATCCGCCAGGATGAGCATGCGATAGATAGTCGGGGGACAGCAGAAGGTCGTGACCTGGTATTTTTCAAGCAGGGGGAGCACTTCGGTTGCCTGGAATTTCCCGGTGAAATGATAGACAAAGATACAGGAGCCTTCAATCCATTGCCCGAAGATCTTGCCCCAGGCGCATTTCGCCCACCCGGTATCGGCTACCGTAAAATGCAGGTCATTGTGACGGATATCCTGCCATAACTGTGCTGTAACGATATGACCCAGCGGATAACTGTGATCGTGGAGCACCATCTTGGGCTCGCCGGTTGTGCCGGAGGTGAAATAGATCAGCATCGGGTCGGTGCTTTTCGTCTTGCGCTGGTCGGGGATGCTGACAGAACGATGGGAGACCGGTGCCGGGTAGAGCAGTTCATAGGGAAAACTGGCCCACCCTTTCAGTTCGCCGTCGGCCAGAAAACGGGTGGTAAGGGTCGGGCATTCATTGCAGATCGCTTCGACCTTGGGGGCATTTTCAAGATCGGTGATGATCATCCGGAACTTCCCCTTGTTGACCCGGTATTTGATGTCACGCGAGGTGAGCATGGTCGGGCAGGGCGCAAATACTGCCCCCAGTTTGATCAAGGCAATAGCAAATATCCACCACTCCGGGATACGGGGGAGCATCACCAGCACGCGATCTCCCTTGTTGATCCCGTATTTCAGCAGGATATTTGCCGCCTGGTTGGAGAGGTTGGCAAGATCCAGGAAACTGTATTTTTTTTCCCCGCCGGCCTGGCTTACCCAGATCATGGCAAGTTTATTGCGATCCTTTTTCGCCCACGCATCGATCACATCAAAACCGAAATTATAGAACTCCGGAACTTCGATGGAGAAGCGTGCGCACATCTCTTCATAGCTCTCGTGTATTGTCGCAGATTTGCCCATAGAATCAGGAACAATAGTTTCATGCGGTTCTCGTTTATTTTTGTCGTTTTGCAATGGAGACAAAATTACCGTTTGGGAAGGAACCTTGGAAATTTTTGTGATTTTAAAAACGCGGACCGTTTTTTCCGGAATTGCCTACTAGCAATAACGACGGCCGGGAAATAAAATGGAGGAAAAAAAATTTCCATTAGTATTATGATAAAAGCCAAATTATAGTATAATAATGGCTGATAAAAAGTATGAATCCTTAAAGATTGAGAACATCGTTGCCTCCGGTGTGATTGCAGATTCCATTGACCTGGCAGAAGTGTCAAAAAAAATCAAAAACTGTGAGCTCAATACAAAACGATTCCCCGGGGCAGTATACCGGATTGCAGATCCCAAGATCGCATCCCTGATCTTTTCTTCAGGAAAAGTGGTCTTAACCGGCATCCGTAACCAGCAGGCACTCGATGAGGGTCTTAAAATTATTATGAATTCGCTCAGGAGTGCCGGCGTCAGTACCCACAAAGAGCCAAAAGTTGCAACAACCAATATGGTCTGCTCATACGATAGCGGCAAATCCATCAATCTCAACAAGGTAGTCGTGACCCTCAATGTTGAAAATATCGAGTACGAACCCGAACAGTTCCCCGGCCTCGTTTACCGGATTAAGGAACCAAAAATTGTAGCTCTGATTTTCTCTTCAGGAAAGATCATCCTTACCGGGGGAAAGAAGATGGAAGATATCCGGAAGGGACTGGACTTCCTCGAGCAGAAACTCGAGAGCATCGGGTAATAATTAAAAAAAAAATTTTTTTGTAACTCTCATTCATGTGCCAGACTTATGACCAGTACCGGTGCGTCTGGATAAAATTGCGCTCTGCCTTGAGAATCTCGCGATAAAAAGCATCCCCGTCAGCCTGGGTCCCGAGAATCCGTGAAGCATTTTCCGGGCCAACTCCCCGGGCGGAAAGGGCAATCACGGCTTTCTTCCCACTGGAGAGCACGATATTGGCACTTTTAACCAGTCGCTGCTCGATCGCTCGCTCTTCTGCATTCTTTTTTGGCTTCCTGAGCATGGCATACTGCTCTTCATCAAAGGGTTTGATGGCAGCGATCAGGCGGGCCCCGCACTTCGGGCACTGGGGCGGATCCGGAACCCGGGAGACAACGGTCTTACTCTTCCAGTCCCGGCAGTTCATGCAGGCCAGGATGATATCATCCTGTTCGAGCCGGCGTTTTAACGTGGCAATCACCGCATGATCGGCAGTTGGGGGAGGTATCTGGTCCCGGGACGAGAGCAGTCCCCCGGCACCTATGAGGGAATGGGGACCCAGCGCAACCTGGATCTTTCCGTCTTTGACCAGACCAACGATTGCAGCCGCAGTACTGACGTCCATGTAATCCGAGAGGAGTTCGCGGTACGCTTCCTGCTGGACAACGGTATTATCAAAGAAATCGAGCAGCCGGTGGATGCTGATCTTCTCGTAATCCGCATCCGCATCGATTGCACCAAACTTCTTTGCAATCTGCACCAGTTTCCATTTGAAGAGCGCAGTGCGTTTCAGGGCAAGCTGGAGGATGCCGGCCATGTGGGCCGGATTGAGGGAGACGAGGAGATCCCGCACATCCGCGGCCCGGATGGACGAGGGAAGGCGCAGTAGCATCCGGTAGGCATCGAGTTCGAGACCAACGGTTGTCCCGTACCGGGCCGAGATCAGGATCGAGAGCACGCGACCGAGCGCCTCGTTCGCCTTGTGCCCGGCACAGACATTGCACACAACCCCGTCATCAGTATTCTCGAGTGTGATCAGATCATCCGTAGGAACGAGCGAGCGGTTCTTGTCCATCTCGGAAAGGAATCCTCCGGCAAAGGCAATCCCTTCATCTCCGGCAGCGTAATCCGCAATCTTCCGGGTCCTGCGTACTTGTCCTACTTCCCGGGCAACATTGAACGGTACCGGGATCTGTTCACCTTCCCAGGAGGGCAGCTCCCCAAGCGCCTTCTTTGCCGGTTCAACGGTGAGTTTCCCGTCCGCGATGTCCAGCACGCGCCAGAGCTGGCCCTTGGTGATGAAGACCGCACCGGTGTGCACCCAGCCGACAACAAACGATTCATCGAGCGTGCCCACGGTCCGCCGTGAGACCATGTCAAAGACCGGCACTTTCCGCTCATCATGGATCATCGAGAGATTGTTGGAGAGGTACCGCCGGGCCCGGCCCGTGGTGATGATACGACTGCCGTCATTCCGGATGAGGCGGTGCTCTTCCATCTGTTTGCAGACATCCTCAAGCAGCGCCTCGCACCGGGGATAGAGGGCAGTGCGTTCAAGGATCTCAACAATGGCCGAACGCTCGATCTCCCCGTACTCCACCGCGATCGCGGCCACCTGGTTGGCGAGCACATCAGCCGCATTCCGGGGGAGGACCACCGGCTCGATCTCGTTTCCTTTGGCCATCTTCGCGATAACCAGGGATTCCAGCAGATCGTCAAAACCGGTGGCAAAGATGGTGCCCCGGGAGATGGTGTTGAGCTGGTGCCCGGCCCGGCCCACCCGCTGCACCAGCCGGGCCACTTCGCGGGGGGAGCCGAACTGGATGACATGATCCACCCGGCCGATATCGATCCCGAGTTCCATGGATGACGTGCAGATGAGGGTCCGGATCTCGCCCTTTTTGAACCGCTCTTCGGCATCGATCCTCACCTCCTTGGAGAGCGAACCGTGGTGCACTTCCACATCCCCGTGCTCGAAGAGTGCATGGCCGAGCGCTTCGGCCGTCACCCGGGTATTGACAAAGACCAGCGTGGAACCTTCGCGCTTGAGCGCCCTGGAGAGCACTTCCGTCTGGTGCCTGAAATCATCGCCAACATATTTTACCGAGATATCCAGGTGCTTTGCCACCGGTACCTGCACCACGGAACACGGGCGATCCCCGCAGAGGAAGCGGGCGATCTCGTCGGGATTTCCCACCGTTGCCGAGAGTCCTATGCGCTGGAATTCCCCGGCATAGACATGGAGGCGTTCCATTGCAACGGCCAGCTGTGCACCCCGCTTGCTTCCGGCCAGCTCATGGACTTCATCCACGATCACGTACCGGACATTCTTAAGATGCTGCCGCAGGACCTTTCCCATGAAGAGTGCCTGCACGGTTTCCGGCGTGGTGATGAGGAGGTCCGGGGGTTTGAGCGCCTGTTTGCGGCGCTCTGCCATGGGCGTATCGCCATGCCGGACACCAACCGTCAGGCCGAGTTCCCCGCACCACCACTGCATTCGCGAAAGAATATCCCGGTTGAGTGCCCGGAGCGGGGTGATGTAGATCGCCTTGAAACCCCCACCAGCCGGAAGGGAGAGCAGGCCGTCAAAGACCGGAAACATTGCACTCTCGGTCTTTCCGGTGCCGGTGGGTGCGATCAGCACGAGATGTTTCCCTTCAACGATTAGGGGAATGGCCTGGCTCTGCGCATCGGAGAGACGGGTAAACCCGCGTTTCCTGATGCATTCCTGCACCTTTGGACTGAGCAACTCAATCTGCTTCATCAGGAATCAGCGCCCGCAGGGGTCCGATGTACGTCCCATCGGCAAGGATGATCTCGGTATCCTCTTTGTTCATCAGCCGCGAGAGCGGTGAGAAGGGTTTCTTGATGATCTGGAGGATGTCGTACCCGGCAATCTCATTGAACGAGGGCACGAAGAGCACCCGGGATGGCGTGCCTTTGCCGGAGAGCGATAGACCATCCGGACCTTTCGGATCAATGCCGGCCCGCAGGTACGCGGGAGTCTGCAATGCGCAGCCAACCTCGTCCCGGAGCGAGAGCAGGGGATGGTGATGCCCGATCACGATCAGGCCGCCGGCCAGTGCAGGAGCCGGGATCATATGCCCGTGAAGATATCCCACGCCATCGATAATCGCACCGTCTTTGGGCTGGAGCTCATCTTCATTCAAAAATCGTTCCAGACCTATATCATGGTTACCGGGAAACACGTGAAGCGGCACTCGTGATCTCAGGGAATCCAGAATTTTTGGCAGCTCGTGAAACTCCTGCCAGGTGAGGGAGGGGATACTATGCTTGATATCGCCGAGCAGGATGAGTGCATCCGGTTTTGTCGAGTCGATAATCTTGTGGAGGCGCTCAAGCCTCCGCTCGGTCCGGCTCTTGAAGTGCAGGCCGTGGGCCGCCAGGTCAGCCTCGATCCCGAAATGGAGGTCCGCAACAATGAGCATACGCTGCTCGCCTTCGATGATAAGTGCCGGGCCCTCCCCGATAAATTCCATCTTCATAATGGCTTGACAAATCCTTTCTGGGGCTGGTAGCATTCATCGTCAACAATGAGCGACTCAATCGCTGCGAGCACATCAGCCGGGGCGATCCTGCGTTCGCTCGTCTGGCGGAGGATCTCTTCAACCGCAATGCCCCGGGGACCGCTGGCCGCAGTCATGATCTCCATCACCAGTTCACGGACCAGGGATGGTTCGACTTCGGCGGGAACGGGTACCTTTTCTGCGGGTTTGATGCTCTGCACCGCACAGCCAACCATGTCCGCAAGAACCTGCAGTTGTTCCGGCGTAGTTGCGTAGTGGCGGTGCGCAGTGAGGACTCGCGGGTCTTTGCAGGTATCGAGCTGGGCAAGCCGGAGCTCTTCAAGCCGCACAAGGGTTGCCTCTGCGGTCGCAAGCGTCCACTGGTCCCGGACCGCCCGGTCCACGACCGTAACATTATCCGGGCGTATTGAAAGATCCACCCGGTCGTTCCGGCGGTAAAGCTGGGCCCGGCCGGTCACGGTTACAAAGGAAGGCACTGGAATAGTTCTGACCTGCTCTGCCAGGGCAGAATCTTTCCCGCCGATAACGAGATTGAATGCCCCGGTCGGATCTGCCAGCCGGCATCGCAGCATATCCCCGTACTCCGTTATCTCGGTGATTGCCCCTGCGAGATACACCTGACGGCACCAGGCTCCACCGGGGGTCACGACCCAGGCTGCACTCTTGTCGTCATCTGCCTGGACTGATAGGGTGGATCCGGAAAAATCCCCGGCAAAGACCCGTGCTGCGCCTTCCATATTTCGTAATAAAATGGTCCGGGTGAGATATTCAAGATATAGTCAGTACAGTTAGTCCGGAGATAGGCAAAGATTTGCATCTCCCATCAGGTCGTGTTGGAAGGTGCAGGCAGAAACGGAGCGCGACATGGTGGCGCTGGTTCTGACGGTGCTGGCGAAGGCGTTTGCAAGCGATCACTAACAAAATCAAAAAATAAAACGGGGAATTTAGAGTGATTTATCTGATATCGATTGACCTTCCCCATACTTCGCCAGTGTCGCTTGATCCACCATTGCCCAGTCATGCAATTTACGGTTAATCGCACCTAAGGTACTTGCCCGATCCGTAAATTTTTGACTTTTCTGATATACCCCGTCCTTTTCGGTCAGGTACTCAGATAAAAATTTTGTCCGGAGAAGTTCCATCTGTTCCCTGACTGTCTTCTGGAGCTCTTTTTTCCCATAATCGGAAACATGATCTTTGATACGTTCAAGGCCATCGTTTACCAACTCCTCAACGGTTTTACCGGTGCAGGCCGGAGAGAAAATTTGCATTACGCCATCGATTATTCCATAACGGATTTCCCTGCGTTTTGATGCCATTTCCGGGACAAGTGTAAAAGGAAGCGTTGGTAATTTCGTTAAATTGAGGCGGGCCTTTTGCGCATCCAGAAGAGCATTTTTGAGATCGGCATTCTGAATATACTCCGGTTTAAACACTTTGAATTTGTCTTTTACAATGATCTCGCAAAAACAGCCATCATCTACGTACTGAAGTCTGCTGCAAATCACATCAGGGTCCGATTTGTGAGGGTGAAGACCGTAGGACCCCAGACTTTCCGTATCGATATCTTTGTAAGATGCGAGCTGGTCGGTTTTTTCATCCGGGTTGAGGGTCAGTTCAACAATAAGAGTTCCCTTCTCACAGCTCGAAACAATGTCCGGTCTTCTCTCCTCACTTTCCTGCCACGTTAAAAATTTGGAATCAATACGGTATTTTTCAAATCCTGCCTGTCGTAGTGGGCCGGTAAATTTATTCGTTTTATGAAAAAGGTAAATCGTATTGCGCCAGAGAGCCAGGCGCGGAGGGACATCAGGCAAAAACTTCTACCCCTTCATGGAATATTTTTGTATACCCTGCATTATCTTCGCCCTGTATCGTTGCGATCCGGGGAGCCGCATTGACACAGCCGCCTTTGGGTATCGTCAGATAAGCATAATCCAATCCGACATCGATAAAGACCCGGTCCCAAGTGTGTAAGTCAACGCCTTTATACCGGGCGAAATCTTTCTGGCGTTCGGTTTCCATAAGCCACAGTTTCATATCCCCGGCCCCATTGAGAACGGTGCTAGTAAACGCATCCAGATTAATTTCCTGACTGAAATCCAGTTCAAATGCAGCGAATGTCGTATCCCGTAAATCTGTTGCATTTTTCAATGCACTTGAATAGTAATTGGCCATTTCTGCGACCCAGATAAAAACATCATCCACATCTGTTGCCCTGTTAATGGTTACTTTACCGTTGCTGTACCACTCAGTTGACATATCAACAGAACTGTTAGTCCGTTTCTGCCAGCGGATACTGTGAATTGCAAATTCTTTCTGGGCGGTTTTCAGAACTTTATCAAGACCTGCAGGCAATTTTTTCTTCCCATGCCAAGCTTTCAGGCTAAAATTTGCAGCATCTTCATCGGGACTTAACCCATCAGAAAAAGCCAATCCCACTCCCCTTTTTACCCACGAAGTATTTGTGATATCTCCCCAATGCAGTAGCTGTTTTCGTGAAAGCCAGCACCGATCAAGATTTTTCCCACGGCCAACCCAGTCTTTTACAAAAACATCTGAGTGGTTTGTATCGATTGTGCTGTAAAGAATCCATACGCGGGAACGGGTTGCATCGAGATAAAAAGTTTCAGGATAATCTTTGTCGCTATTGACAAACCATTTTTTATCATCAAGTTCTTTCCATTCACCCTTCGGACTGCCAACTTCAAGAGGAGCAACATTGTTGTTTTCAATCAGATATGCTTTAAGCTGGGTTCCGTTCCGCTCACCAGAATCCTGAATGGAATCCTCTTTGTTATCAAAACCAGCCTGAAGTCTTTCTTTAATATCTCTTAGAGAATGAACAGATTTCATTGCCCCACCGGCATCTATTATAATTCAATGTTAATCCTTAACGTGTTAAATGTAATTAAATTCATCCCGGATTTTACCTCCCTCCCTTTATCAAAGCTAAGCCCTTTCCGATACCACCGAATCTCCCCAATGCTCCGATAAGTGCCCGTTCCAGTTCCGGACAATTGCCAAACGCCCCACACTCACCGGCCCACGGCTGCCCCTATGCATAAGGCAGGCCAGCCCCCGGGTTTCAGCGGGATCGGCGGGGCCCTGTCTGATGATGCACCACTGCATCCGAAGAGAGAGAAGCAGATATACCAGAGCAGTAATATATGAAATACAAGAGGAGCGAACATGCCGGTTACAGTCGAAGGAAAAATGGTTGACGGGCGCACGATCATCCCCGATCACCCGCTGGCAAACGGTCAGAGCGAAGTCCTCGTACGGTTGAAAAAGAAGACCGGCCGAACCAGGATTCCCGTCCCGGAACAATTCGCCATGATGATCGCGGAAACCGATATTGAAGAGCTCTATTGATGAAAATCTCCAACCTTAAGGACTGTTCCGTATTCATCGACACCAATATTCTCATCTATGCCTTCACCACCACCCGGTTCACTCCAGCCTGTGAAGAGCTGCTCGAAAAGGTGCGCAATGGTGTGGTAAAGGGCCATATCAACAGCACCGTCATTGATGAGTTCTTCCACAAAGTCCTGCTCATGCAGGTATATACTTAAAAAAGGCATGCAGCCGAAAGAAGCGATCACATTCCTGAAACAGAACCCCGAACGGATAACGGATTTTTCTCTCCCGTTCGATGTAACCCGGGAAGTGCTCCACGATTATGGGATGATCGTCCTTGATACCTCTCCACTTATGGATGAAGCCCTCGCCCTCTCACAAAAATACGGCCTCCTCTTCTCCGATGCTCTCCATGCAGCGAGCTGCACACATTATGCTCTTGATCATCTCATCACGAATGATCGTGATTTTTCCCGGGTCGATTGTATCTCGGTGATTGCACCGTAACCTATGACAGTCCTTCCGGTTCCGGAGTAGCGAGCTCTTTACGGTACCGCTCATTCCCCAAAACGCTCCGGTACGTGCCCGTCCTGGTGCCTGTTCCTGTACCAGCAACTGCCAAATGCCCCACGCTCACAAGTCCCGGGTTCCAGCAGGGAGCGGGAGGTCAGTCCGGAAATTTCCCGGCCATACTTTTCCCGGAAAATTTTCAACCGGATTTTTCTGAAAAATTTTCAACCGATTTTCTGAAAAAAATTTCCGGGAAAAATCCGAAATAAAAAATTTACACGATCCCAACAAAAGAAAAACCCCTCCCCCCCTAAAACCATACCCCAAAACCCCCTTCTAAAAAGCACTTTACAACCCCTCCAATCCGGGCACGTATAGGCCCCCGTTTCCCCAAAATTCCCAAACAAAGCCCAAACTGAACTCCGTTTTGGTGAAGATCACCCCCTGTTCGATCGAAAACTCCTGGAAGAATTGCATGAACAAGGGGTCCGGAATATATCGCGAAATTAACGTCGGTGTCCGAAGTGAGGGGACTTCGGTCCGGGCCTCAAAAAGGGGGTTCTTTTCCTCTTGACCCTCCTACCCCCCACCCCCACTGAGTTTTGCCTCCCAAAAGCATCCATTAGGGTTTCATTAGCGCCACTCAAAATGCTCCGTTCGGCGTAAATCGCAAGCAAAATGGTTTTCTGGAAAAGGTGTGTAAAAGTGTACGGTTTTTTGCACACATTCCGGAAATCGACTCTCCGGAATGGCAAACCGGGGCTTTTACGGGCCCGGATTGGAGGTGGTTCCCAGAGGGGTTTGGGAGTGAATATCTCCGACAGTGCCGGGGTGCAACCCTTGTCTGTCTTCTAAACTGAGCCCCGCCGGGTGATGAGGGGACGTGTGGACCGGGCTTCTGATTCCGGGGGGTAACTCAAATCCCCGTTTTCACCAGGACCCACCCCCCGCAATGGACTAAAACCTGCATTAGCCATTTTTCGGCCATCCAAAGCGGTCTAAAGAGGTATATTTTGGAGCCCGGATACCCACAATTCACGCCAAATGGAGGTCATTTTGGAGAGTTCATGAAATAAGGGGGATGCTTTTTTGCAAATGCGGTATGCAAACCCTGGCAGGGGGGGTAAACGGAGGCTGAAATGGGCTGGATTGACTGCACTTCACTCATCCCTCTCCCGCACCCGTCACGGTCACAGATCCGGCCGGTACACCTGACCTGTCACGGTTCCGAATGACCGGTCCGGATATTTTTAAAAATTCTGCAACGGTCCGTGCAGCACGGAAAGGTCCGGGAAAAAATTCCGCCAGACCCGTGCGGGTCGGCCGCTTCACCGGCTTAAAAGAAATCCGGCCATCCCAATACGGGCACGCTTGAAAATCGGGATCAAAATCCTTAAGGAAATCTCTGAATTGTTGGAAAAAAAGAAACGCCGGTTTCCGGATAAAGGATACAATGGTTTCCGGTTTTTAAAATTCGCTGCAAAAACCGAAAGAGGCAGTACCGGAAATTTTTTTTTGTGACAAACGGCCGAAGATTTTTTTAAAAAGATGGACCCCATCAAAAACCCTAAACACCCGCTCGTGATTCCGGGTCATCAAAAAAAAGAGCGGGCGAACAATCACAACCCGTTACCGGTTACCCCGGGAGGAAACGCACCCAAGAACAAAAACCAGTGCGAGCGCACCTGCGGCAAGTGTCCAGGGAAGAGGAGATTTTGCCGTAGTGGGAACCGGTGTCACCGGGACGATAATATCTTTGGGGGGAGTGAGTGCCGGGTCCAGGGCCTGTGCCCGGGCAAAGGCGGCCTTTGCTTCATCAGCCCTGCCGAGATGCCGGAGCGCGTCGCCCTTGTTATACCAGGCAATGGAGTGCGTGGTCGTCAGGTTGCCTTCCGATGCCAGGGCCGCATCGGCTGCAAGGAGTGCATCATCGTATCGCCCGATCACCGTGAGGATTCCTGCCCGGTTGGCCTGGATAACGGGCGTTAAGGAGGTTACATTGAGGGCGAGCGCCTGGTCTGCAGCCTTTAACGCGTCAGTGTATTTTCCCTCATTTGCAAGGTCCACACTTTTGGAATAGAGCGCCCCGGCAGACTGGAGTTCTGCGGATGACTCTTCAGCATTCACCAGGCCCGAAACGAAAAGCAGGGCAATAAGACATACCGTAACCAAACGAAAATTCATCAGAATCTACCTGATCAGTACTTTGATTTCGGATCTGATAAAAAGAGGTGGGAACCCGGCTACTTATTGCGCCGGACAATTGTTAAAAATCCACAAATCCCCAGGCCCAGCAGTGCGATCCATCCCGGGAGGGGGGTGTAGGTGGTCTTTTTTGCAACAGGTGTTGACGTTGGTATTGCCGTAGAAGTCGTAAGAACCGGGGTTGCAGGGACAGAAATGGTTACGTCAGGGGATGTGGACGCGACAGTTACCGGAGTTGATACAACCATTGGATCCGAAGCAAGGAACGTAACCGTTGCAGTGGAAGTTGTCACTCCGTCCGCCCCATTCCCAGCGCCTGCTGCAAAGCTCTGCTGCATATTGTTGAGATTCTGGCTTACCGTGAAGGTATAGGTACCGGGAGGGTAGACCACGTCACCCTGGGTGTTCCGGGCAGCGCGATCCCAGGTATTTCCGGCCTTCCATAGATAGGGGGATGATGAGACATAGGGTTCAGAATCGAAGCGCAGGATCTGGGTATTTGCCGCACCATAACTTCCGGTATAGATATTGGCAATGTTCCGGTTCAGGTGATCGGTCAGTTTTACCGTGAAAAAGCCATCCGTGGGGTTTGAGTTGGGGCGGTTCGGGTAATAGAGGGCGGGATAGAGATTCGTATCAATACGGTACGTGATATTGGTTGCACGGGGGATCGTCTGACCGGAAACATCCTGATCATGATCGAGATCCCAGACTTTTATGGAAACCTGGGGATCGCGGAGATCGAAGACCGCAAAATGGGGGCTGGTATCCTCGCAGTACCAGGTACCGGAATATCCGCTGAATACACCCGGGCTGATATTGAAGTGATAGATTTTGTCAGAAACAGAATTCGCCTCATAAAGGGTCATATTTTTTGCGGGGGACCCGGTCCTGCTCATGCCGCTTGGCCACCAGGCTATCGTATGACAACCATTCAGGGCCGACGATATATCCACATCCGTTTCACCAATAAAGACCGGAGAACCAGGTGCAATCTTGTTCAGGCTTGCAGCTGCGGGGGCAACAAGCAGAAAGATTACACAAAAAACGATTAAAAAATATTTTCCTTGCATGACTGTACCTTGCATGACAGTAATTTTAAAACCATTATGATAAACATTATGACATTCATATCAGGAAGAGATCGTTTTCCTCATGCATGAAAATGCGTATAACAATTAAAAATACACAGTATCACGATACTATTAATCACAAAAAGGAGGCACCCCATGGATGATACCCATACGATATGGATAGAAAAATACCGCCCGTCACGGCTCGCCGATATTGTCGGCCAGGACGAGATCGTGGAGCGATTGTCATCCTATGTCAAGACAGGCAACCTCCCCCATCTCCTGTTCACCGGTAGCGCAGGCGTGGGAAAGACCACTGCGGCAGTCACCATGGCCCGGGAATTTTTTAAGGATTCCTGGCAGATGAACTTCCGCGAGATGAATGCCTCTGATGAACGCGGCATCGATGTGGTGCGCAACCAGATCAAGCAGTTTGCCCGCACCACCCCGCTCGGAGATGCAACCTTCAAGATTCTTTTCCTGGATGAGGCCGATGCCCTGACAACCGATGCCCAGTCTGCTCTGAGAAGGACCATGGAGACGTACGCGCAGACCTGCCGGTTCATCCTATCCTGCAACTATTCCTCAAAGATCATCGACCCCATCCAGAGCAGGTGCGCAATTTACCGGTTCAAACCGCTCGGTGCAGATGCGGTAAAAGAAGAAGTCCGGAATATTGCCGGAAAAGAAGGGCTCAACATCACGGCCGGGGCAATGGATGCCATTGTGTATATTGCCCAGGGGGATATGCGCAAGGCCATCAACGCGCTCCAGGGCGGGGCTATCATGAGCACAACGATTGATGAGAAGATGATCTATGCGATCACTTCCACTGCCCGGCCGGATGAGATCAATGAACTGCTGGGCCTTTCCCTGGCCGGGGACTTTGACGGGGCTGAATCGCTCCTGAATCAACTCCTGCACGAACGCGGGATCGCACCCAATGAACTGATCAACCAGTGTTACCGGGCGCTGGTCAAGCGGGATATGGACAGGACCCTAAAAGTGCAGTTGATCGACCATATCGGCGAGACCGACTTCCGGCTCTCAGAAGGTGCGAACAGCGATATCCAGTTGGAAGCGCTCATTGCACGGTTTGTGCTCGCCGCCCAGAAGGGTAAGTGAGGGGGGAGCATGGAAAAATCTCCCGATCTGCAAGAGTCCGATAAGACCGGGGACTGGAGCCGGTTACTCAAAAGCAAGTACAAAAAAGAACTCGGTGAGATATCGCGTGAATATCCCCACAAGCGATCCCTCTACATCGACTACCGGGACATCGAACGGTTCGGCAAAGCCGGTATCGCGATGGCCGATGAGCTCCTCGAAAATCCCGGGAAAGTTTTAGAAGATGTGGGAGAGGCGATAAAAAGCGGCCAGCTCATCCGGACAAAGGATGGCAAGGACCCCAAGGGCATCAATATCCGGTTTACCAATCTTCCGAAAAAGATCGCCATCCGGAACATAAGATCGGATGATATCAACACGTTTGTCTCTGCGGAAGGGATCCTCAGGAAGACCACTGAGGTCCGCCCGCGCGTGGTGGAGGCGGTCTTCAAATGCCCGGCCGGTCATTTCACGGTCCGGAAACAGAAGTACGGGAAGTTCATCGAGCCCGACGGGTGCGCAACGGACGGGTGTGCCTTCAAGAAGCTCGAACTGCTGCCCAAGCGCTCGAAGTTTGTCGACTCCCAGAAACTCAGGATCCAGGAGTCACCGGAAGGTTTGAGGGGAGGCGAACAACCGCAGACCCTGGATATCGATGTCACCGATGATCTCTCGGGTAAGGTATCCCCGGGAGACCGGGTCATTATCAACGGCATCCTCCGCTCCATGCAGCGGGTGGTCAAGGGCGAGAAGAGCACGGTCTTTGATATCTTCCTGGAATGCAACTCCATCGAGATTGCAGAGAAAGAGTTCGAGGAAGTTGAGATTGATGAAGAATCCGAAAATGAGATCATCGCCCTGAGCAAAGACCCGATGATCTACCGGATGATCACGCACTCGGTTGCCCCCACGATCTATGGAAGCGAGGATGTGAAACAGGCCATCGTGCTCCAGCTCTTCGGGGGGATTGCAAAGGAGATGCCGGACGGCAGCCGTCTCAGGGGAGACATCCACGTCCTGCTGATCGGAGACCCCGGTATCGCAAAAAGCCAGTTGCTCAGGTACGTGGTGAAACTCTCACCCCGCGCCATCTATACCAGCGGGCAGTCATCAACCTCGGCCGGTCTTACGGCAGCGGCGGTCAAGGATGAATTCGGTGAAGGGCGCTGGACCCTTGAAGCCGGTGCGCTGGTGCTCGCCGACATGGGTATTGCCGCAGTCGATGAGATGGACAAGATGAACAAGGATGATCGCTCTGCCCTGCACGAAGCCATGGAGCAGCAGACGATCAGCGTTGCAAAGGCTGGCATTACAGCAACCCTCAAGTCACGCTGTGCCCTTCTTGGTGCGGCAAACCCGAAGTACGGGCGGTTCGATATGTTTGGCGATATCTCGGACCAGATCAATATGCCGCCATCCCTGCTCTCCCGGTTCGACCTGATCTTCATCATGACCGATCAGCCCGAACAGAAACGGGATCTTGCCATTGCCGAACATATCGTCAAGACCCACCGGGTCGGGGAACTGATCGCCCAGCACAAAAAATCCCCTATTCCCGGCGTGACACCGGAGTACATCCTCGAACAGCTCAAACCGGTGATGCCGGATATTGACCCGGTCCTGTTCAGGAAATACATTGCCCATGCAAAACGCTCCTGCTTCCCCCTGCTCTCTCCGGAGGCAAAGGAAGCCCTTATCGGGTACTATCTCCGGCTCAGGGGACTTGCCGAACCCAACAAGGCAGTACCGGTAACCGCCCGGCAGCTCGAGGCGCTGGTCCGGCTTGCCGAAGCAAGTGCACGCATCCGGCTCTCGAATACCATTGAGATCGGCGATGCAGAGCGGGTCATCCATATCGTGGATGCCTGCCTGCGACAGGTTGCCTACGATGCAAAGACCGGCACCTTCGATATCGATAAAGTTACTACGGGCATCTCCAAGGAGAAGCGGGACATTGTCCGGGTGATCAAGGATGCGATCCGCGACATTGGCGGGGAAGGCAGACGTGCCGGTATTGAGCTGGTGATCGATGCCGTGTCCTCGAAAGGGTTCAGCCGCGACAAGGTGCGGGACGGTATTGACATGCTGCTGCGCAATGGCGAGGCAATGGAACCCAAGCAGGGTATCATCCAGTTGATTTGAAGTTTAAGTTTGAGGTTTTTTTATGAGATCGGACAGGGAACAGGCAGTCTTTGAAGCGGGTATCAAACTGGGAGCGCTCTACCACCAGTGGGTGGGCACTCCCATCTCACGAAAGTCTGCTGCAAGCGTAGAACGTGCAATAGAACAGGCAGTGGTCCTCCAGCCATTTGTCGAAGAGATCACGGTGCGCCTGGACCGGAACCTGATGACGGAAAACGCGTTCGGGTACAGCGAACTCTCCGGCCTGATGTTTGACGTGGAGATCATCACCCGTGTCGGGTTTACGTACTGTCATGCCCGTCTTGCCCCGGAGAACGGCTATCCCCTCATGCGAATCGTGGAGTGCAATGAGCTCACCGGTATTTCCCATAACTGACGATCATATCCATATCGATCCGGTGAACGGGCGCGGCATAGAAGCCGCAAAGGACTTCCAGAGAGTTGGCGGGACACACATCTTCCTGGTCTCAAAACCATCCTGGTCGCTCTCCGTCCATCCCACTTCGGGTGCTGACTATGCGAACGTTTTTGATGAAACATTGCGGGTTGCGGGTATGGTTTCAGAGCTCGGGCTCGGGGTCCATACGGTCCTGGGAGTCCACCCGGCAGAGATCAGCCGGCTCACCGAACGCATGACACTTGAGGAGGCAGTCACGGTCATGAAAGGGGGGCTGGACTGCGCTGCGCGGTATGTGCAGGAAGGCAAAGCCGTTGCACTCAAGAGCGGGAGGCCCCACTATGAGGTGATCCCGGAGATCCTTGCTGCCTCCAATGATGTACTCGCTCATGCGCTAAATCTCGCTGCGGAATGCCGGTGTGCACTCCAGATTCATGCGGAGACCGGGCCCTGTTCAGATGTGGTGGAGATGGCACAACGCGCACACGTGCCAAAAGAACGGGTGGTGAAGCATTATGGTTCCCCGGACACCCCGCTGCATCCCTCACTGATTGCAAAACACGAGTCCATTCCGCAGCTTGTCCGTGAGAGACGACCGTTTACGATGGAGAGCGATTACATGGATGAGAATTCCCGGCCGGGTGCGGTAATCGGGCCGAAATCGGTGCCCCGGTACACCAATATGCTGCTTAAGAACGGCGTGATCTCCCCGGATGACTGCTTCCGGATTCATGCAGAGACCATCGAGAAGGTATACGGGGTCGTCATTACCCTGGCATAATAATACTCGGATAATTCCCCTGCTTACCTTTTTCATGCCACCCGCCCAATGAATATACAATGTTTTTAAAAATTCATCACATGCCCGGGTCGGCAGATGTGGTGGCTGTCTGCGACCGGGAGCTTCTCAATACAACCATCTGTCATGAGAAGCTCACGGTGAGAATCCATGAATCATTTTATGGAACTACCCAGGTCAGCGAAGAAGAAGTGCGGTCCGCGCTGGAAAAAGCAGGAAATATCAACTTGATTGGTGAGCGTGCGGTCCGGGTGGCCATTTCAATGGGCCTCGTCACTGATGCAGATTGTATCATGATAGGAAAAGTCCCGCACGTACAGATATACTAGGTTTAATTATGAGTATTCAGGATAGATTCTGCCCGAAATGTGGCAAGATAACAGAAAATGAAGGGCTATGCGGAGAGTGCCAGGTAACCAGTACCAAGTGGTTCACCTGCGACAAGCGTGCAACCAGCACGCATTGCCCGAGCTGCGGTGCGATTAAAATTTCATGTACCTGGACGGACTCAACAAAAGAGCGGGCCGACATTGCACCGGATCTCGCAAAATCCGCAGTGCACCTGCACCCGGATGTAAAAAATGCAGTTATTGATGTCACCGTCGTGGATATGACCGTGAACCGGTCGCGCGGATATCTTGAGATCAGCGGCGAACTGTACGACAAACCGGTTCATGAGAAATGCATGGTAGAACTCGTCTGGCATAAGGAACAGTGCGATCGCTGCAACCGGATCAGTGGCAGTTATTACGAGGGAGTTGTGCAGTTCCGTGCAGACGGGAGGCTTCCCAGCAAGTACGAGATCCAGATGGCGTTGACCATCGCCCAGCAGACTGAGGACAATCTCCAGTCCGGGGGGGAACGCCTCTCGTATATCAATGACATGACCGAGATCCGGGACGGGGTAGATATTATCATCGGATCCCAGCATATCGGTGTTCTGATCTGCAAGAATATCATCGCCAAGATGGGGGGCCGGTACAGCACCCACCCGAAACTGGTGGGAGAAAAGAATGGGAGGCAGCTCTTCCGCATCACCTATGCACTCCGGATTCCCCGGTTCCAGAAGCAGGATGTCGTGCTCAGCCGGGGAAGATATGCAGAGGTTGACCGCGTGGAGTCCAACCATATCCGGGTCATGGACCTTGCAGACGGCAGCTTCCGCGCAATAAAAGACGATGATGTGGAGCGCACTATCGGTAATGCCCGGGACGCACTGGAAGCCCAGGTGGTCTTTTCCGACAAGGATATGATTGGGATTCTCGATCCGGATACCGGTCGAACCGTCGAATTCAAGAAATTTGCCTGGATGTGTGCCCGGCCTGGTGACACCCTCAATATTCTGCGCGACGGGCAGCAGATCATGGTAGTAAGGTAAGGAATGCACGTCAGGGCGGTACCAAAGGAAAAGATCCGGACCGTACTGGAAGAGGACTGGATTGACCGGAACCGGAGTCCCTACGCGGAGGGCGATACCCTCTGGGTCCCGGTCAAAGCGGGCGCCGCGTTTGACCGCGTGATTCCCGATAACCATCCCTACGCGGGCAGGGGATTTTTCATGATCGGCGAAATTGCCGTGATTCATGGAAAGAAGCCCGCTCATGCTGAAGTTGAAGCGATTGTACAGTTCCGCCACCCGCAGGGTGTCGTCTGGATCGAGTCCCTCAATGAGGTGACCCGGACACCCGCAACAGAAGTCCTCTGGGGCGATGTGGGCGAAGTCCGGCACCAGGAGAACGGGTACAGCTATTTTTTAGATCCCCGCAAAGTGATGTTCTCGCAGGGAAACCGGGTCGAGAAACTGCGGATGGCAGCACTCGTAAAGGAGAGTGGGCTGCATGAACGGATTGCTGACATGTTCGCCGGGATCGGCTACTTCACGGTGCCCATGTCCGGGAGCGGGGGACGGGTCCATGCAATGGAGATCAACCCGGTGGCATTTGCGTACCTTCAACGAAATATCATAGCAAACGGATTATCCGGTTGCGTGACCGCCTCCCTTGGCGACTGCAGGAATCTGCTTTCCGGAACCTACAACCGGATCATCATGGGACATTTTGATGCCATTGAGATGCTGCCCTCCGCTCTGCAGCATGCTGAAGCGGGAAGCACCATCCATCTCCATAGTATCGGGAGCGTGGAGGACCAGATCACCGAATGCTGTGCGGGCGCAGGTTTTTCTCCCACCATCATGGTACATAAAGTAAAGAAATACCGGCCACATGCCTGGCATGTGGTGCAGGATGTGACCCTCGCATGACCCTTGTCCAGACCCTTGCCGGAAAAGAGATCGTAGTCGCGGTCACCGGCAGTATCGCTGCGGTTGAAACGATAAAACTCATTCATGCCCTCCGTAGGCGCGGTGCTACGGTACAAGCTGTGATGAGTCCCGCAGCAACCGGCATCATCCACCCTGACGCGCTCACCTATGCAAGCGGTAGGGAGACAGTCCAGCGGATATCGGGCATGGTCGAGCATGTGCAGTACTGCGGGGACGACGGCAGTGCTGACCTGCTGCTCATTGCCCCGTGCACGGCAAACACCCTGGGAAAAATTGCTGCCGGGATTGATGACACCACGGTCACCACCTTTGCCACGACAGCGATTGGGAGCCGGAAACCGGTCATCATCGTTCCGGCCATGCACCACAGCATGTACCGCCACCCGGCGGTCCTGGAAAATATTAAGCGCCTGAAACTCTGGGGAATCGAGTGCGCAGAACCCCGGATTGAGGAGGGGAAGGCCAAGATTGCCGATACGGAAGAGATCGTTCTCCGGTGCGAACGGGCAGTCCTCGACCAGCCACTCAAAGGGCAGAGGGTCGTAATCACCAGCGGCCCCTGCCGGGAACCGGTGGACGATGTCCGCGTGCTGACCACCCGGTCAAGCGGGCGTATGGGCAGGGCACTTGCCCTCCAGGCTTACCGTCTGGGCGCTGCGGTAACCGTTGTCCACCGGGACACGTTCCCCTGCGTAAACAATGTTCATAGCGAAACTGCCGAAGAGATGCGTACCGCAGTTCTTGACATTTTCTCCGGTACAGGTGCTGATATCTATATCAGTGCTGCAGCGATCTCTGATTTTGCTCCCCGGAAAATTGACGGTAAGATTCCCAGCGGGAAAAAGGCACATCTTGACCTTGAACCCCTCCCAAAACTCCTGGACGAAGTGATAAAAAAATATTCCCCGACAACCATCGCCTTCAAACTGGGCAGGGACCAGGAGAAAAAGGCCCAGGAAATGATCACAAAAGGGGATATTGCCATGGTACTGGTGAATGCTCCGGAGACCATGGACAGCGAACACGGAGATTACACAATGATGATGCAGTGCGATACCTCCGTTTTAACCGGGACCAAAGATGAGATTGCCGTTGCGGTCTGGAAGAAATATTGCAGTAAACACCCGGTCTGATCGCACAATACACTTCATCCGTCATCACTTTTTTAAAACAAGAACCGGTTTTAATGACGACAAAGAGTCCCCGCTCTACCGCACAACCAGTCGGAATAAAAAAAATGGGGTAATTTTATATGGTTTTTTCATGAATATTCATATATGTCAACTATGAAGAGGAGCGAAGTAAACACAGCACCGGCGGGTTTTTCTTTCCAGATCCCTATTTTTTATAAACTGATGGTGAGTATGCTCTTTATTGCCACAATCCCGATAATTCTCCTCGGGATCGTATACATGGGGGATACCACCAGTATCATCAAAAATATCGGCCTGACCAACAGTATTTTTATCATCACGCTCATTACGCTCTCTGTCGTGGTCATGTGGAGTTTTTTCCTGGCAAACAGTATCACAAATCCGATAGTCAAGCTCTCCAAGATTGCAAACAGCATGAGCACCGGAGAACTGACAAATCCTGAGATTATGCTGCTCAGTAACGATGAGATTGGCGAACTTCAGACTGCATTCAACCGGATGATCAATACGTACAAAATTCTGGATACCCTGGCAAAAGAAGATACTGAATTGTAAGAACGCTTTATACACTACCATTGCATCAATAAAACATACAAGAAAAAAACCGGGGAATAATTCACACAAATCCTCCGGGATAATTATCCAGAAGAGATCGCAACAATAATTTCCGGTGTACACCGATGCTCAAACAGACCCTCACCAAGTTTCTCGTAATCAATGGGGTACAGGCTGCCATCATCGTAGAAGAGAATGGGGAGATCATCGAAAGCATAAAATCGGGAATTGTAATCGATAAGAAAAAACTCTATTCAATTATCTCTACCATTATGGTAGACTCAAAGGCAACCGCATCACGCTTTGGAAGTTCTCCCCTTTCCATGGTCTTTGTCGAGTATTCCGATAATTTCATCATTCTCGGACCCATGGCCGAGGAATTTTACCTGGTCATTATCGCAAAAAACACTGCCAACATTGGCCAGATCACCTATGAAATGAAAAAGAACCAGGAAGAGATCGTTTCTGACTTATGATCGAACAATTACCTGACGGCAACAGTATCGGATGGATGCAGGCACCCCCGCAATGGATATTTACCCATACGGTACGATTCGTCGGGATTGTAAGGATTGTTATCCAGGATGGCGAAGGGTTTATTCTCATCAGGCGCGGAAAACCGGTCTATTATTTTTTTAAACACGGGAGAATTGAATTAAAGGGTCATTCAGCCCTGGATTATTTTAATTCACACCCGATCATTGAATTTAATCTCTGCAAATATTCCCCGGAAGAATTTGCCCTGGCAATGAAAATATGTAACATTGAAGGGGAGGATCCGCAAGGACAAACCGAATCCCCTAAAGTCGCACCACCCGAACCCGTTCGCGAACCAGTTCCCTCAACCCCGACACCGGTTGCAGAATCCGAAGTGTCCGAATTACTCTTAGAAGAGATTCCTCCCCGCCCATTATTTCACCCGGCAGAACCGCGGGTCGAGGAGCCGGCAACGATACCCCAACCCATCATGCTGGAAGAATCCGATATCAAACTTATCGGCCAGATTAAAAAACTCAACGGGGTTGTTGCCATTTCGGTCTTCAACGATGAGCGCAACATCCTCCTCATGGGAGATGTGGACATTGAACCGCTCCTGAATATCGCACGGAGTATGCTTGCAACCAGCAGGAAGATCTCCCCCCAGGTTGAATGGGGGTCATTTGTTCATATGACCCTCCAGAGTCCCGAGGGAAATATCATTATCGCGCCCTATTATGATGTATACCTCTGCCTGTTTACCACCCGGACGATCAATATCGGGCATATCCGCAGAATACTCCGTGACCTGCAACTGACAAAGAGAACTCAGGATTAATAATAACCAGAGTTGCGAAAAAAATTACGATCGTTTCTGTCTCCTGCGGGGTGTACGTTTTAAACAAAATCTTTTTGTGTGAGAAAATCCCTGACAGGATTCATTAATGAGGAAAAACACCCAATTCTTTTCACAGATTTAATGGAGGGCTCCTCATCATACACAACACGGTTGTAGCATTCTGCCCGGGCCACATCTCCGGCTATTTTAAAAGGGTTGAGGGGAGCACAACACTCACTACGGGGAGTATCGGGGCAGGTATTGTCATCACAGAAGGAGTTACATCCTCAGTCACTCCGGCAAAGTCTCCATCGGTCGAGATCCGGCACCGGGCGGCAGATCGAACGGTGACAATACTTTCATCAAAATCGCCTCCACTCACATCGCTCATGGAGCAACTGGGAGTAACGGCATCGGTCACCACAGAGTGTCACCTGCCCATCGGGGCGGGGTTCGGACTGTCCGCGGCAGCTCTCCTGGCCACTGCTACAGCATTAAACCATCTCTTTAATCTCGGTCTGACCCCGAGGGATATTGCGCTCAGCTCACACAGGATAGAAGTTGAGCACAGGACCGGCCTTGGCGATGTAGCAGCAGCACAGGCCGGGGGACGTGTCATCCGGCAGGGTCCGGGAATAGATGCCCGGATTGAACGGTATTTTGATCTCCCGGAACTCCTGTATTCGGTGAGTTTTGGACCGATTCATACCCCGACGGTCCTTGGATCACCTGCCCGGATGGAACAGGTTTCATCAGCCTTTCCCTCAAGGTCCCCGGACAATGCAGAGGATTTTTTCATTCTTTCAAAACAGTTTGCTGATAAGAGCGGTCTCATGACCGGCCCGGTAAAAAAAGTGCTTTTGGCTTGCGAACATGAGAATATTCCGGCAGCTATGACCATGCTTGGTGAAGGCGTCTTTGCCTATGGAAAAAAAGCCCGGAACGTGCTCCTGCCCTTTGGCGAAGTCTACGAGTTCCGGGTATCTCCCACCGGACCGGAAATCGTCGGGGAACAGAGATGATTCCGAAAGATCATCCCCGGTATCACTCACTGGTCACCCGGGAGAAGCTTGCAGGGTGTGCCCGATCGGGCATTCTTTCAATGGAAGGGCTCACGGCCCATGGACGAGGGGAAGCCTTTGATTACCTCATCGGGGAGAGAACAACGGATAGTGCACGGTTGGCTGAACGGATAGCAGCGGCGATACTGCTGACCGCTCACCACCCGGTTATCTCAGTGAATGGCAATACCGCTGCCTTAGCTGCAGAACAGATAGCTGCTCTCCAGAAGGTAAGCGGGGCGATGGTGGAAGTAAACCTGTTCCACAGGACAGAAGAACGGGTACAGCAGATCGAAGACCTGCTCCACGGAGCGGGAGCAGATGTTTTTTCCGGAGAAGCAGAGAGGTTACTCCCGCTCTCCCATGACCGGGCCTGGTGCCGGCGGGAGGGGATGTACTCCGCAGATGTCGTGATGGTTCCCTTAGAAGACGGTGACCGGTGCGAGGCACTGGTAAAAATGGGCAAAACGGTTATTGCAATCGACTTGAACCCGCTCTCCCGGACTGCCCGCTCCGCAACACTGACCATTGTTGATGAGCTCACCCGGGCACTCCCCGGAATTACTGCTGCCTGCAAAGAGCTCTCCGAACCGGAATGCCGGCAGCTCACCGCTTCGGTTGACAATCATTATCTTTTGTCAGAAGCAATACGTGAGATAACCCTGAGGCTTTGCCATGCTATGGATTGAAAGATACCGACCAAAAGAATTTGATGATATCCTGGGCCAGGAACCGTCAATCCGTCTCCTTTCATCCTTTGCTGAAAAAAAAACCCTGCCTCACCTTATCCTCACCGGCCCGCACGGTACGGGAAAAAGTGCTGCAATTGAATGCTTTGCAAGAAAACTGTACGGGGAAGACTGGGAGCTCAATACTTCCCGGTTCCCGACCGCAGACCTCTTTTCCCAGGGTAAAGCGTTTCTTGAACAGGATGACCGGTATACTCATCTCTACCAGAAGAACCAGTCGCTCATCAACAATTTCAAATATATCATCAAGTGGTATGCATCCCTGCGCCCGCTGGACGCCGAGTTCAAGCTGATGATCTTTGAAGATGCCCATGCACTCACCATGGACGCACAGCAGGCATTGCGAAGGATTATGGAGCGGTCAAGTGGTACCTGCCGGTTCATCTTTACTACAACCAACCAGAGTTCAATTATCCCTGCCATTTCATCCCGCTGCCTGCCCCTCTTCTTTGCCCCGGTGGATCAGGCTGTGATGCTCAATCACCTTCGCACGATCAAGGCACAGGAGCCCCCGGAAAAACAGGGTTGTTCGGAAGATGATCTCGAACTCATTGTCCAGGCAGCCCGTGGAGACATGCGCCGGGGAATCCTGTTGCTGCAGGTCGCTTTAGAGACCGGAAAATGTCACAGTCTCTTTGAAGTTGATCAATCGGAAACCGCAAATATCTCGGCGTCTGCAATCAGGGCCATCAAGGACGGGGATATTCGTGGCGCGGTGAGAAGGCTTGAATCCCTCATGATCGATTACGGGTTGTCCGGCAGTGAAGTGCTCGAACAGATCAGGATGATCACCCGGAGGGAATATAATCACCCGGAAATTGCCATCGCGCTGGCTGATGCCGAACTCAGGATGCGGCACAGCAACAATGAATTTGTCCAGATCGGGGCATTTACCACAAAGGTCCAGAAGGTGTTTTCATGAGCGCAACCAGACACGACAAGATCCAGCACCACTACGACTCCATCGCCGACATCTATGATCACCATTACGATCATCACCGGGGGAGGAGTTATCACATGCATATCAGCAACCAGCTCATGCGACCGTTACCCCGCGGGGGACGACTCCTGGATATCGGATGCGGGACCGGGCTGTTTGTTGAAAAATTTATCAAAAACGGGGGAACTGCCATTGGACTGGATATCAGCGGTAAGATGATCTCGCGGGCGTGCCACCGGTGTCCCACCAGCGAATTTATTCTCGGAACCGGGGAAAAAATTCCCTTCCGGGACAATTCATTCGAAGCAGTTGCAAGCCTGCTGGCATTCAGTTACGTAAAGGATCCACATGCCATGCTCACCGAATCCTACCGGGTACTAAAACCCGGGGGTGTCATATCTATCTGCACATTGGGGAAAAAACTCCTCACCCGGGGAATTCCCACCCTCTATCAACTCGGGGAGATGATGAAGGTAAAGCATCTCGTGATGAAGGATTTCGGCGAGCATTATTACGATAAGAATGAGATGATCAGTCTCTTTACCGGGGGAGGGTTTTCTGATATTAACGTATCCTGGTGTTCCTTTGCCCATATTGACATGATCGATCCGCTCTTCAACTTCGCCCAGAAAGTCGAGCCATTTGTTGAGAAAAGCGTTCCCCAACTGGCCTATAATATCTGTGTGAGCGGAAGAAAACCGCGCGAATAAAAAAGTGACTCTGTTGAAACCCTCTAATAAAGAGGGGGTTCAAGAGGACGCACCCCTTGGGCTGCCTCCCCCTCTGGGGGAGAGAGGGGGTCACCCTCCAAACAGTTTCTGAATGAAAGCAAATCACCGGAAACAGGATTTCACATGAAAATCAGATTTTCGTTCAGTTTGGTTAATGGGTCCCCGTTCAAAATACCAACAGGATTGTGCCGCCGCCCCCGACGGGGCGCCCCCGCGGCGGTTCATGGACTGGATACTTCCCGATAAACAGATTTGCCCAGCGAGGCCCCGATGAGGCGGCCGAGCGACCCCCGAAGGGGGTAGGAAGATTCCTGAAGTCTATAAGTAGTGGTATCACATTTTCATGTTTCGGGTGCGAACACCCGTTCATGTGCGTTTCAACAAAGCCAAAAAAAATTACTTTTTCTGCAGTTTCTCAAGCACGCGCTCCTTTTTCTGGATCGCAGCTTCAGCAGCATGCAGTACGCCTTCTTTCATGGCTTCAAAGTTACGCGTATCCGTGTCAACAACCTTTTTCACCGGAGTATATGCCGACTCCCGGAACCTCGGGGTGAAATCACATTCCTTTCCATCCACGAGAAGAACCGATTCCGGCCTGCCCGGTTCAACATAACCAACCGCATGCATCCGGACGCCGGCCGTTTTTACCACCCGGCAGATCTCTGCAGCAGCATCGGAGGGAGCAACAATAAGGAGTGCATCCAGGGAGACACCGAGATAGTCGATCTCGAGTGTCTCAAGCATTGCCCTGACATGAGGCTCAACCAGGGTCGTTGTAGCAGATTCATCGATCACGATCCTGCAGTCCGCGGTCTCTGCCATCTCGAAGACATCGCCCCGCAATCCCCCGTTCGTCACATCGGTCATGGCATGAATGCGGGTAAAGACCCCGCTTTTCATCAGGGTCTCGCAGGCATTGAGGAAATTGAGATTGATGGTGTGTTCTACAACTTCAGGAAATCCCGAGTATATCGCTGCGGTGGCAATCGTTCCGCCACCGGCTCCTTCGGACATGAGTATTACATCCCCGGCATGAGTTGCTTTGCGGGCGGTAAGATGCTCGGCAACCCCGACTGCACCAACGCAACCGGTCAACCGGCCTCCGAGCACCATGTCCCCCCCAATGCGTAATGTTGAGCCCGTGACCAGCGGCACATTCATCGCTTCGCCGACAGTGGTAATGCCGGCAGTATAGTCAAAAATCTTTGCAACATCCCCGTCATCGGCCACATGGATATCGGAAAAGAGCATGACAGGTTTTGCTCCCATCACGTAGGCATCGCGCAGCGTTGCCCGGGTCACATGAAATCCGGCAAGGAACGGGTAATCGGAAAGACGGGAGTGCATCCCGTCAACGGTGCAGATGATATATTTTCCTTCAGCACAGACGGCACCCGCATCGTCCATCTCGTCCACACCTACGGAGGCAGATGTTTTCCCGATGATACGGGCGATCTGGCGGTGGGCAAAAAAGTCGCCCTGTCCTCTAGATCCCACGCCAAATTCCCCCATCTTTACACCGGCGGGCTCGAACTCAAAAAAGTCTCCTTTCAGTCCAAGGGTATTTTTGACCTCTTCAATCACTGCCCGGGAAAATTCATCTGCATAGGATTTCCTGACATTTTTTATCTCAAGGATCCGTTCAGTAAGATTTTTTTGTAAGGTTTCCCGGTCCGCACCGGCAGCAATATTTTTGCGGACATACTCCTCAACATCCATACTCTCCTGTACGTGCGAGAGACATAAAAATGCGGAGTATCTGAAAAAGATCTTATTTCAACAAATCCGGGGTTTGAGGATCAGGAAAGAAATTTACCGCAATTATCTGAGAAGGACACCATAAACATCCGAAAAACACCGGATTGCATCGTCCAGCTTCCCGGTTTTTAACAATGACAGTCCTTTGACAATACCGGTACGAACATCCTTTGCATCGAGAAAGTATGCCTGGTCAAAAGCGTGAGCCGATTCTTCAAGTTTGCCTAACATAAAGCAGGAGTTGCTCATCACAACCCATGCATCAGCAATACCCGGTTCAATTTCAAGTGCTTTCTCAAGACATTTGATCGCTTCCTCATGCCGGGATAACATGCTGAGAGAGAGACCTTTCCGGTAGAGAGCTTTTGCATTATCAGGATCGATAGCCAGGGCACGATCCAGCACTTCAATAGCTTCCCGGTAGCGTTTGAGATGGATAAGCGCCATGCCTTTTTTGATGAGAGCCGACAGGAAAAACGGATAGATTTTCAGGGCGCGATCGTAACAGATGTTCTCTTCTTCGTACCATTTCAGTTTACCATAGGCAAATCCTTTGTTCACCCATGCGGAGAGATAGCGGGGCCTGAGTTCAATGGCACGATCACAGCAGCGAACCTCTGCTTCAAACTTGCCAAGCATCCCCAGCGCAACTCCCTTGTTGTTCCATGCGGCTGCATTTTCCGGATCGATGGCAAGAGCCTGATCGCAGCAGTTGAGTTTTTCTCCGAACCGGTCAAGTTTTCCGAGAGCAAATGCCTTGTTGTTCCATGCATCAACGCAATAAGGATCAAGAACAATCGCCTTGTCACAACTCTCGATCTCTTCTTCAAACCGTCCGAGTTTTCCTAAGGCAAACCCCCTCCCTACCCACGCAAGTGCGAGTGTCGGGTCAATGGTCAGCGCATGCGAAAACGAAACAAGTGCATCCGAATGTCGTCCCTCCCTTCCTAATGCCAGACCTTCAAGATAGAGTACCCGGCCTTTTTGCCGGGAATCGATAGTCGGGGAAACTTCAGGCAAGGTGGACATGGAATGGCAATCCTTTTGATAGGACAATAACCCTGTGGAAAAGCTTGGTGCGGGTGATATTTATGTTCACGTTTTTTTTCATCTGGAGACTGGTAAGTGAGCTTCAGGAAAGTAATGTACACTGTTCACGGAAGTCTGATATCTTTCACTATATGAGAATAATTTCAATACGCATATAATGTTGTATATTTTATATCAGGTATTGTCATCATCAGCTAAAAGGACGGATGCAACATCCCCGGTAATCGGGAATATCCTCATAGTAGTGATAACAATAATGCTCGCCCTGATGATCCTCCTTTTATTTCACCTACCGCAGTTTACCCTGGAAGAAACAGGAGTACCGGCAATTTTTAAAATCACAAAGATAACCCATGGCTCAAATTTTGAAAGTACCATGGTAGTGAAAAACACGGATACGATTGGATACAAAAACAAGAATCTGTACGCAAGAACCTACAAAAACGGTCTCCCGCTGTATTGTAAAATTCCTACCATAAACGGGCATGATTTCATCAGTTCACACCATTTTGGCGTCCAGTATATCAGCGGGATGAGCGGTCCGACCTGGTATCCGAACTGGGCAATCAGTATCAATTACAAGGACAAAACATTCCACCCGGGGGATGATATCACGTTCGAAGTGTACAATAATTCAACCGACCAGATCATCTCGCGCCATACATACCGCGCGTAAAGAAAGAGGAAAAAAGACGATGCCGGTTCAGTCATCCAGCCGTTTGAATACACCTTTTTTTGCCTTGAGAATTTTACATTCCGGGCAGCGCCAGGAATCAGGTACATCTTTCCACGCGGTTCCCATGACAATGCTGTTTTTGGGGTCTCCCTTTACCGGGTCATAGATGTAGTGGCATTCCAGGCACACCCATCGCTCATTTTTAGCTTCCTGTGTCAAATCAATTCAACTCCACGTTATCATTTCTGTTAATCTGATCTTCCGTTAATATTTATGAATACTCTTCTCAGGGCAATCCATTTTATGAGCTGAGAGAGAACGTTCGGATCAGCGATGAATCAGGTGGCGTGAACAGAGCCGCGCCACACGAAGCGGTTCGGGAATCTTACCCTCAAGAGTGAAATCATTGCATAATGCCGAAGCATCCGCAAGACCCAGTCCCCACGCCCGCAGGTAAATTGTCTCGCGGGTGTGGAGAATGACCGGTATTCGCTCACCCAGCAGGTGATATGCGGCGATTCTTATCTCATCTCCGGGAAAATGATACCTGATATCCGCTTCCAGTCCGTCCGATTCTCCGTAAGACACACAGATTACCGGAATTCCGGTTTCCTGTGAAATCCGTCCGGGATCTATCACATTGAACCATGCGATAACACAACCGGAGAGCAGGATCACGTTGATATCCCTGCGGCAAAGCCCCTGCACCATTCCAAGAATACAATCGGTAGCATCCATACCCCCGACGGTCACCGTACCAAAAGCAAAACCATCAATACGGAGATCCTTTCGCATCACCACACCGGCTAACGCAGAGCTGGAGCGGCCGGAAAAGCTTTCCGCAATACCAAGAGCGCGCAACCCTTTTTTGGGGATGTGCATAGAAGCACTTATGCCACTCTATTAAAAATACTATACCAATGAAATTCAACAAAGATGAGGTCTGCATTTTAATTCCCACCTTAAATGAAGGCCCGACCATCAGCACGGTCGTGCGGGAGTTCACGGCACTCGGCTATACTCATATCCTGGTTATTGACGGAAAGAGTACAGACAATACCGTAAAAAACGCCCGTGATGCCGGGGCAACGGTCCGCACACAATCCGGCAAGGGTAAAGGAAATGCAATCATTGAGGCTTTTGAAGTTATTGAGCAGCCCTATATCCTTATGCTTGACGGTGATGGCACTTACTCTGCAAAAGATGCCGAGAAGATGCTGACACCGTTATTCCTGGGATTTGACCAGGTAATCGGCGACCGGCTCATCAATGCTGAAGAGGGATCCTTTTCCCATCTCAATCTGTTTGGAAACCATATGCTCAACCTTCTTTTCAAGGTTGCCCACAGCCGTGACCTGCATGATATCCTTTCAGGGTACCGTGCGTTTACCAAAATGGCAATCCAGCAGATGCACTTAAAAGAGAAGGGATTTGAGATCGAGACCGAGATCTCCGTTGAATCGGTCAGAAACGGCCAGCGCGTCATGGTTGTGCCGATAAAATATTGTCACCGCCCGGGAACCGCAACAAAACTCTCACCTTTTCACGATGGTATCAAAATCGTGAGCACCATATACCGGCTTGCGCGGGTGAACAACCCGATGTTCTATTTCGGCATGATGGGTGTATTCACTACTGTCCTGGGTATGCTCGTGGGCGTCTTTGTTGTGCTCGAATGGTTTCACGGCATCGAACACATCCCGCTCACTATCCTTACGGTCCTCCTTATCGTCGTAGGTATTGAGATCTTTATGTTCGGGATGATCAGCGACATGCTGCTGATCTTTCACCGGGAAATTATTCGGGAAATTCAGCTCCTGGAACCCCCGAAACATCCGAAATAATTTTTTTTTATAACTTCATGAAGTCAAAGACTTCGCACAGATGCAACAACAAAATATAGATTCCCATTATCTTTTTTTTATTTCGATCCTGTCACGTCAATATTTTAAAAAATTTTTATGACTGAATAAGGGTGGGGTTATGGCCAGCGCACGGTTTTAATTATCCGCACCCGCCACTTGCAACGGCTCCCGTCACGGCGGGAAGAGTAGTTGAGCATTCCGCCGGGGGAGTCACAAAACGATCGCAGATCGCCTGCTTGTAGGCATCCGGGGTCCGGGGACCGCTGAACTTCTGCCCGTTAATGATAAGTGTTGGAGATGCACTTGCCTTATAAGAATTCGAGAGGGACTCATCGGCTTTGAGAAGGGTAAGTCCTTCCCCGCCACTGGCACAGGTTTCAATGCTCTTTACATCAATGCCCAGGGACGAGGTGACATTTCTCCAGCAGGCATCGAGCTTATCGGCATTCTGGTACTGCGGATAGCAGGCATCATTGAATATTTCAATATATTCCCAGAATTTTTCCGGGTTCTTTTTGAGAATGCAGATCTGGCGCAGGTCTTCCTGAGCCTCGGATGGGCCATGCAGCGATCTGACAGATCCCACCGTTGTTCCGGTTATAGTGGTGATATATCGTACATGAATATCGGCTTTTGAACCGATCAGGGCAGCAACCGGCTTCATCACGCTTTCTGCCTGCGTGCCATACGGGCAGAAAGCCATCACAAAGAGTTCTGCAACCGGACGCTCTGTTTTTATGGGTGCAGCAGCAGCCTGTGCCGGACCATTCCCGCTTCCTCCCGCTGTTGCGGTCATATCAATCCTGTTGGTAAACAGGGAAGAACAGTCCCGGGTGGTATAGATGGTCATTGCCTGGCCCTGGTAACCGATCTTCACCTCATAGATGCCCCGGTTTTCTGTCACCGAGGTCAGTGAAGCAGACGAACCGGGAGCAACAAAATTGTCATTCACATACCTGAGGGTTTTCTCTGCACAGGCCTGCGGGGGTACAACAGCACCCTGGCCCGGAAGACCCTGGGTAAACCCGTAAGCGAGAAGGATCACAATCACCACAATGATGCCGATGATGGCTATGAGGAGTCCCCTGCCAAAAAAGGGTTGGTCCTGCACACGTTCTCCCTTCAGACTGCCCTTTGCTGGCCCGTTTGAATCCGGTTTTTTGTCACTGGTCAAAAGCATTACCTTAAGGATTATTCATATTTTCTCCCTGAATAACTGATCCTTTGACGAGGAATAATGAGGCGGATGAACGGAGAACCATAGGGGATCACTGATCAGAGAGCTCCCGCGAACAATTGGTGAGGGGGAGAGCATCGTTATTCTCTTAAAAAAAAGCCGACAACAACAGGACCCCCGGGAGGGGGAGGTGTTCAGTAAATTCCCGGAAAAGACAGGCATCAATCCCGATCAATAAGAATTGAGAAACCGGTTATCGGCTTTTCCTGATGAGGCATAAAAAAGGTGGTTGATTGAGTTTTTTTTATTCTGTATCTTACCCTGCCGGATTTTCCCCGTTAAATACCTGAGGTGACCCGCAGAAGACCATATACCACCAGCATCGCGGCGGCCAGTACAATCGCCCGGTTATTGATCACATCAACAAACTGCATCTTGTATCCGGGATCCTTCATTGCTTTTACCACCGGGTGGACAAGGAAGAGGCCGAATGGCACGAACGGCAGGAGCCAGAGAAAGCCCGGCTCAAGAACGGCAAAGGCTGCAATGATGCAGAATGCTGCAGCCATAAATGCAATGGTTAAGTAAAACGCAGCCCGTTCTCCGATGATCACAACAGTATTTTTCCGCTCGGTCCGGTCTTTCTCCAGGTCACGGATCTCGTTGCCCAGTTCACCAACCGCCCCAAAGAGCCCCAGCAGGACCACGTAAACAATCCCCGTAAGATCCAGCGGGTGGTACAGCATGTACCCGAGCAACCCGTAGAGGGCCGGGAACAGGGCGTGATACACCAGGTCGAGCCCGGCGATATTTTTCACTTCTATCCAGAACGAATAGGTAATAAAGACAAACAGGACTACCAGTTCTATAAACAGAAGGGATGAAGGCAGAAGTGCCATGCAGACAAGCGAGATGGCAAGCAGGACTGCGCTGACCAGTTTTGCAGTCCTGCAGGATATTGAACCATCGGCAAGCGGGTTCCGGGGTTTTGCAGAACGGGCATCCAGTGCCATATCCGAGATATCATTGATGACAAAACCAAATGCAGATGAAGCTGCAATAAATACCAGGAAAAGGGGGAAGGACAGATCCAGCCGACCCGCAGCAAGGAGGGCCCCGAAGATCCCCGCAATCACAAAGAGGATACCATAGGCCTCAAACCGGATGAGTCGTTTTAATGGATGATACATAAATATTCTCCTGAAAATCTCCCAGATGCATACACACATAGGCGTAAAAGAATTTATGGATTATGACCGGGGATCTGTCGGATGCATTCCAGCGTAAAAAAACAATGAGGGGAAAGTCCCACAATATACAATCCTTGCAAAAACTCTGCCGCAAGCAACGGTTCGCACGCTCAAATATCATACCGGTTTTTCCCGGTTGATCTTTTACTTTGACAGAGGGTATTGGTATATCAAGTGCCCATCCGGACAATCAACGGTTAAAAAAATGCTCATTGAATCTTCGAATAGTTCAATACCAAAAAAAAAGAACATTAAGGAAGAATATGGGGAACGGTTGAATGGCACAGGTACTACTCTCACCACTGAGCTGGGGACTCGGTCACGCGATGAGGGATATCCCCATTATACGAACACTTCTTGCACACGATCATGATGTCACCATTGCTGCGTGCGGGAATGCATTAAATGCCCTTAAACAGGAATTTCCCCAGTGCAGTTTCATCGAATTCGAGGATTACCCCGTACCGTACAGTTCGGGCAGCCTGTTCCTCCCGAAATTCTTTCTGTTTCTTCCCGTCATGCTCAGGGCGGTTGCAAACGAACGGAGAAATCTCGCAAAGATCCTTGCAAAGGATCACTATGACCTCATCATCAGCGACAACCGACTGGGTGCGTACTCACCCGATGTTCCCTCGGTCTTTATCACCCACCAGCTGCACTACCACATGCCCCTGGCTCTCTGGCCGGTGGAACTCTTCGCTCTCCGTATCAATACGTACCTTCACCGGAAATATGACCGGGTTATCGTGCCGGATAACCCGCCGGGACCTCTCGCCCTTGCCGGAAAACTCTCTCGTCCCGGGTCTGCTGACACCCGGTCGCTGGCATATTTCTCCGGGATCCTGACCAGCATACAGAAACAGGACTGCAGAGAAGATCTCGATTACCTTGTTATGATATCGGGACCGGAGCCTCAGCGGACGAAACTCGAAGAACTCCTTCTCCCGTCCATCCATGAACTCGAGGGTAAAAGTGTAGTCATACTCGGGAGCCCGAAGAGAAAGACCGAGATCACCGGCACGGATACCTGCATAGTGAAAGGATATGTGTCCAATGATGAGAAAGTCGGGCTCATGAACCGGGCAAAGTTTGTCATCTGCCGTTCCGGCTACACATCCATGATGGAACTTGCAGAACTCAGAAAAAAACACGGACTGTTCATCCCTACCCCCGGACAGACCGAACAGGAATACCTCTCGTGGTATTACCAGAAACAGGGCTGGTTCCATTCCCAGAGCCAGTACAGCCTCAATCTCGCTGAGGATATTCCCGCAGCACGGGGGTATTCCGGGTTCCCCGATATGCCGTCAACCGGGGAAAATGTCAGAAGGCTCTATAACGATCTGCTGGCAGGTTATCTCGAATAAAAAAAATCCCGGCACGGTTCAAATAGATCGAGAACACATCTTGATCCATGGATGATCTGGTGCTGACCGGGACCTTGTCCCTCATCGCGTTCTTTGCCGTCATCATTGCCGGTATTCTCGCGGTGCTCATTTTTTTCTCCTGGGTGTGGAGCGCAGCAGGGGCAGGGGATTACAACAGCATCCTTCTGAGTATTCTGGCAATCATTTTCGCGGGATGTGCCTATACCGGAACAGGTTATTACCTTTTTTCAAAAGGCTGGATCTGATCTCATCACTAAAAAAACGATTCACCGCATCGCAGGTTTTTTTGGGGAGATTATTGTAACGGCATCTCATTGAGTTGTCAGCATAATGGTAAAGATGATGGCGATCGCGAGAACAATGGCTGCCACAAGAACGATAATCAGCCGGTGATCCGAATCTGCCTTCGGGTCATTTTTATCGTTTACACGACTTTTAGGAGTTGTATCTTTTCGTTTGGGAGAGCGTCCGGCCATAATGGGTGAAGGCAGATAGGATTTTTAAAAAGATAAGGATACCGGATTTTTACCCATCCTTTCAAATTGACACCAGGCCGGCAGATACATGAACAAGGGGGACTTTTTCCCATTATCGGAAAGGTCAGTGAAACCGGTAACCGAGAGTCTGGACGAGCACGATCATCTCACGGACCTGTTCATCCTGTTTCTTTGTCAGCTTGCGGCCATTCTGGATCAGGCGTCCCATCCGGACGATCTGCATGCGCTGTTCCTGGGAAAGAACGCCGGAGTGGTGAGACCATTTGAGGAGATCGAGCCACTGGAGGCGGTTGAAGGTGATGCCGTAACTGGACGGAGTTGCCATAAAATCGTCCAGATGTTTTCCCGAATCCCCCGCTTCTTTGCCAGATTCATCCTCTTCCTCATCTTCCCGTTCAGGTTCCTGTTCTTCAGCCGGCTCAAATTCTTCCGCAGGATCCTCATCCGGGATCATGCCCGGGGTTTCTGCCAGGGTCTCCGTAACGGGCGATGGGAAAACATCAGGAATCGGGTCTGCTTTTACCGGCGGTGTCTGAACATCTTCAAACAGATCCTCAATACCGGGAGACGGGGACACTTCAGGATTATCGTCAGAGGTCTCTAAAGACACCGGTCCTGCAGGCATTGCAGGAGATGAAGTGACGGTTACTGCGTTTGGGGCAGGCCGGATCTCGGCAGGAAGATCGGTCTGTCTGACAACAACGGCCCATTTGCGTTCCCGGTCCGTAACTTTCGGACCTGGCTGCGAGAGGGACTGTTCCAGCAAAACTGCCTTTTTTTCTGTAGCTGCCAGTCGCTCCTCATCATTCATGTGGTCTTCCCATTCATCGGCCAGAGCGGTCCGGGCCTGCTGGATCTCATCGGAGAGAGCATCTGCACGGGCCTCTGCTGCTGCTTTTCCGGATTCGAGAGTTTGTACCTTCTGTTCAAGGTCATGCTGCCGGGCGAGCATCAGCTCGAAATCCTGGTTGAGCTTCTGGATCTTTGCCGCACGCAGATCGTCATGCAGTTCACGATCCTCTTTTACCAATGAAAACTGGTGCTCAGCCTGCTCCTTTGCAAGGGTAGCGGCACGGACCTTGTCAGCAGTTGCCGCATGCACTGTTCTCTCCTGCTCCAGGGCTGCACTCAGCCGTTCCTGCTCTGCATTTGACCAGGCAATCTCCACTTCAAGTCTGCTCGCAATGTCTGTCGCATTTTGAAGGTTTGCTTCTGCGGAGCTGCGAATCCTCCGCTCGGAATCCAGTTCCGCCCGGGTCCGTTCCAGGTCATCCAAGAGCGAAAGGACCTGCTGGCCGGCCTGTTCCTTTCCCAAAACTACCGAATTCAGCTCATTTTCCAGTTCATCAATACGCGATGAAGCGGCTTTGAAATCCGCCAGAAGGACAGAATAGATACGGGTTGCAGCCTCGAGGTCCTGGTTCAGCTGGAGAAGGTTAATTTTATGTTCCGCAAGATCGGTTTTTGTCTGGTCGTGCGCACCCTGAACCGATTGCAGGGTTTCATCCCGCTCACGGATCGCAGCATTCAACTGTTCCTTAAGAACAGCATGCGCTTCTTTCTCACCGGCAAGGGCAAGACGTGCTTCAGCGAAGGCAGATTTTATCTGTTCCTGTTCTTCCGTGAGAATGCGGACCTGCTCACCGGCCTGATTATTTTCCTGCCTGGCGGATTTCAGCTCGTGCTCCAGCTCTTTGATACGGGAGGATGCAGCGGTAATATCTCCCTGGAGGGTTGACCGGAGCAATGCAGCAGCTTCGAGATCGCAGTTGAGCTGGACAAGGTTATTTTTGTGCAGGTCGAGATCGGTTTTTGTCTGGCTGTGCGCACCCAGGACCGATTGCAGGGACTCATCCCGCTCGCGAATAACCGCATTCAACCGTTCTCCATCTGCTGAATGCTGTTCTTTTTCAGTATTCAATGCAGACCGTACACTTTCGAACGATGTGGTGAGGGTACGGATCTCTTCATCGCTGGTTTTCTTCAAGAGAACAGCATCAGCCAGCTGTTTTTCCAGGGATTGGATCTTCCATTCACGTTCTTCGATCCCGGTCCGTGTTTCGTTACAGGAGGCAATGGCAGCGGCCAGGGAAGCGGCGGTTTTTTTCTCTTCCGCGTGAGCGATAACCAGATCATCTTTGAGGATTTTTAATTCCCGTTCCTGGGAAAATACCGTGGCAACCCCGGAATCAAACCGGGCCTGCAGATCCTCGAGCTGCCGTTTGTGTGATTCTTCCAGCAACCCGCGGGTTGTTTTACCCTGCTCCAGATCGTGCCGGAGGGTTTCTATGATTGCCTCTGCCGATGTGCACCTGCCCGTTTCAGCTTCAAGCAGGGTAGTTAACCGGAGGATCTCGGCGTCCTGCCGGAGGGTTGAATCCTTCAGTTCATCGATACGGTGAGTCAGCTCTCCGTCTGACACCCCTTTTGCCTGGAGTGCAGACCTGACCTCCTGTTCAGCGGACTCAGTCCGCTTTTTCTCGGAGGATAATTCGGAATTCAGGTTTTCACATTCAAGAGTCAGATCCTGAAGGGATCGTTTCAGCTGCTCAATCTGTCCCAATGACTCCTTTACTGCGAGTTCAAGAGCGGCAGAGCGGGCTGTTTCCCCATCCAGTGCATGCTGAAGGGTATTGAGGTCAGTGGTTTTCAGACTGAGTTCCTGGGATAATGCAGTTACCTGGTCGGTCAGGAGAGTTGTTTCCGACAGGGTACAGGCAGCGGTTTTTTCTCTGGTCTCGAGCAGTATGCGAATCTGTTCTTCAGCGGTAACAAGAAGGGTTTTTAGATCCCCCAGATCCCGCGAGAGCTGTCCGGCTTCCGCGGTCTTTTCATCGAGAGCCTGTACGGTCTCGTCGAGGTCTGCCCTGAGGGTACGCTCATCCTGCTCTTTTTTCTTAACACTGGCACTGAGCATCCCGATGGTCCGGGCATTCTCACTACCTGCTTCTTCAAGCACTCGTATCCGGGAGGAGAGAGTCTGTAGTTCAGTATGGGCCAGAGAGAGGTCCTCAGAATTCTTGACAGCGATCTCAAAAGCCGAGAGGAGAAATTCCAGGAGTTTCCTGCGATCAGCTGTAACAACAAAGATCTTGTCATCATGCTGGATCTTGAACTGCGTCTTTATCTGGTCTGAAGTCAGTCGCTCAACAGGAGTTGCGAGCATTCCTTCGATGAGCGAGAGAAGATAGGGAAAGTCATAGGGCTGGGCGATGAAATTGTCCCCATTGCTGTCAAGAACGTTCAACAGGTCGCTCAATGATGATGCGCGTGTCAGGATCATGACCGGGATCATCCAGAGCGTATCGTCCGCCTTGATCTGCCGGCAGTAATCATATGCTTCCTGACCAAAGGAGGTAGTGTCACAGATTATAAGATTGGGTCTGGCAGAGCGAAGATTATCTATGAGCTCTGCCCCATCGGTAAAGAGGGATACCCGGTAATCCTGGTGCTCAAGGTGTTCCACGAGCTCCTGTGTTGCTGTTTCACTCTCGCCCAAAACGAAAATATCAATGACACTTTCGTTTCCATCTGATAGAGGATTATTCATCGCCATCTCTCGCACGGTTAAACTATCACAATACTTCTGTGCCTGAATATATGATTTTATATACAGGATTATAGCACTTCTGGTCGAAAAGAGCTGGCCGGGGCCTTACTGGGGCAAAATTACGCGATAATTACAAAAACAGAGGGGTTGGGTTTATTCATCGTGCAGGACCGGATCAACCGGGATCTGAAGTTCAGTGAGCAGTTCATCCTCGGGAACCGCAGAAGGATCATTGAGATAGAGCTCGCGGGGGGGACCGGCAATAGAAAATTCCCGTTCCTCAGCCCAGGCTCCAATCCGGCTCCAGGCTTCATGGAGTCCTGCATACGGCCCCTTGTAAATGAGCGTTACACATTTTCCCCCGGCAAGGGTCCGGATCTTCATGGAAGGATCATTAATCGAGCACTTTCCGGTGATGGGGACAACACACTCCATATCCGCATCTTTCTCCTTGTATTCCGAATCATGATACAGGGTCATAAACGGCCCGGCAATCTTCATCCCGTTTCTCTGGTTTTCCTCAGAGAACAGCTGGCCGCAGATATCGTTTATCAGTCGTGTTATCGTCTCGCCGTAGGTTCCGCATCCCCGCTTTCCGACAATACGCACGGCTGCAATATCCTTAACAACAGGTTCATTCATCGACATGTAGATCAACTCCAGCGAAGCATCCCGGTCTTCAAGAATTGCCTCGATCTCCTGTAACCGGCTGACTTCCGACCGGATCTCGGACCTGCGTTTTTTGAACAGTGCCCGTATCGTCCCGGTATCGTTCTTATCCTTTGCCCGGAGCAGGATTTCGATCTCATTGAGCGGGAAACCAAGTTCACACAAGGTCTTGATCGACACCCCCCGGGCGATCTGGGAGCCCGTGTAGTACCGGTACCGGGTGAACGTATCCTTTTCTTCCGGCACAAGCAGGCCCCGTTCATCATAGAGCCGGAGCGCTTTCTGGCTGAGCCGGGTGATTAACGAGAACCTGCCTATCGGGATCTGGTCGATTGCCATAGTTACACTAATGTGTGTTCCTGTAAACGATATAGGATGCAGCAGTCTGCCGCAGGGCAGAGTCCGGAATTATTGGAGAAAAGTTTTTCAGAATACCGGGTTGCGGCGTTCCACCCAGTAATCGATCAGTGCCCGGGAGATGCTCAGCGGGGATGGGATCAGGGGAAGGTTATCCCGGTTGAACCATCCCGCAGAAACGATCTCATTATTGTCGATGGTTATCTCCCCTCCCGCATAGTCAGCGATAAATCCGATCATGAACGAATGGGGAAACGGCCACGGTTCGCTGCCAAAATAGCGGATGTTTTTTACGCGGATTCCCACTTCCTCCTGTACTTCCCGGCAAACCGCGTGTTCGAGATTTTCACCGGGCTCTACAAATCCGGCGATCAGACCATGAAGGCCGGGTGGAAAATGAGGTGAACGGGCGAGAAGGATTTGATCCTCTTTTTCGACCAGGACTATGATTGACGGGGAAAGTCGTGGATACGTGATAAGGTTGCAGTCAGAACAGAATTTCGCCCGTTCGGTCCGGAGCTGCCGGGTTTTTGCACCGCACCGTCCGCAGAACTTCGTTGTGCGGTCAAAGTCGATGATCTGGACTGCAAGAGCAGCTATGGCCAGTTCCTCGCCCGACACCAGACCGAAGAGTTCCCGTACGCCGGAAAAATGCCAGCCGGCAGGGAGTGCCGTACCCGGAGCTGGCTCGAGGGCGTAACATGCGGCTGCATCCCGATGTCCAAGATACTGTACTCTCATAGCAGCAGGGGACACGGAACCGGCCGGGTTTTTCTCCGACAAAATGGTCGGTTGAGGACCGTCCGTTACCGCAACGCTGTTGCCGCTTACAACTACCCAGAGAACGCCGTTCGCCGGGATTGTTTCAGGAAGGGGAAACCGGAAGACCAGTGAGCCTGTTGATAATTTCGCTTCGTGGATCATGATTAAGGGATATCCCCCCGCCTGATACCCGGGGGCTGGCCCGTGAGGGGATCGATAAGAAGATCTACGCTTCCCATTGGAACCCGGGTAGAACTGCGCTTGATCAGGGCACCATTGCGGTAGATTTCGATAAGGAGGGTATCACCGGAGTAATCCTGCTTCTGGGCTGAAGCCTTGACTACGCGATCACTCCAGAGGGCTTTGTAGAGCTGGACACCAGAGCCGGAGACGGGATGCATGAGTTCCAAATTGCCCACCTCGCCAATGAAAGTTCCCGGATATTCGATGCGCACCCAGAGACCATCAGCAGGTACCAGACCGGGAACCAGCGCAGGTGTCGGCTGGACTGTCGCAACCGGGACAACGACAGCCGGGAGATCCTTTCCGGAATCCAGCAGGTGGAATGAACCAATCATCGCCACTCCCAGCACAACAAGAATGACAACAACAATTGCGGCTATAAGAATGGGGGGAGATGATTGTTTTTGAGATTCCGGGGCAGGTGAGGTGACTGCAGCGGGGATAGGAGCAGTTTCCGGATCGGTTTCCGGAATTGATCCGGGTGCTGGAAGTTCGACCGGCCCATCATCCGGAGGCGATGCCGGAACAATTGTATTGACAGGGATGACAGTGTCGTTAATTTCTGCTACCGGTTCTTCAGGAATTATTCTGGCTTGATCTGCAGTTGATTCGGGTTCGTCATCAGTATTATCCACCGCAGGAACTGCATCCGGCGCGGGTACTACAGGGATTGCGGGAATCGCTGGTGAGGACGAGACTAAAGAACGGGCAGCATCAGCCCAGATACTTTTCGCATCAGTGATTGCCGGGTCTTCATCCTTTTCATCCGGCACTTCCGGTTGATGAGTCTCCGAAATTTCGGGTTCCTGATTTTTTTCAGAGGGGATTTCGCTTACTGCATGAACCGGGGTGAGATCCGGGGGATTTTCATATTCTGAGGAGATCTCATCAATAATTTCACCTGTTGTTATGGCTGGAACAGGGGGATTGGTTTTAGCGTCAGCAGCTGTCGGAATGGGGGAGTATTCATTGGTATCGGGGATCTCTTCGCCCGGCAGTACGGTTTCTTCACCCTCCGGCAGGGACGGCAAAAGGGGGGGGGTGGATATATCAGCCGGTTTCACATTTTCCAGAGGAGCCGGTTCGTCAATCACCGGGGATTGTGGAATGGCGGAGGACGGGAGCGGTTCGGGCTTTACCGGGTATTCCCCAATGACCGATCTGCGGGGACTGACCGTCTCGATTCGGTAGGTAGCAGACATCCGCGGCTGGAGAACTTTTACCGGATCATACGGGAGGGTGCCAGCAGTGATTGCCTCATTCCGGACCCGGTTTGCCTGATCCTCAAGGGTTGCCGCCCATTCATTGCATTCCTTTACCCGCGGTTCTCCTTTCTGCCGGGTGAAGACGAAATCCAGAGGATGCGGGGCACCGGTACCGCTGATGTCCATAGAGGAGAGCGTGATGATCGGATCCCCTTTTGCATCGGTTCCGGCAAAGACGGTGATGATGGTCTCGAGCGGGATAGTGCGGAGCTGAAACGGGGTGACAGAATTATCGATAAGGATGAGACGCCGGCTGGTAAGCATCAGGTCCAGGGACAGGCCACCGGTGCGGATGCCATGCGTGGACAGGATTAGGGATTCATCGCTGGATAAGTACGGGTCGCCCATGTTACCTCAGTTGGTCTGTGTACTGTGCGCTGTCCGGGGCAATATGCTTTTTAGCCGGCTCTGGCAGTGGCCGGTGAGAACAAACGAAAAGGAAAAACAAAACATACCATTATTTGGGAATTTTTTCACGGAACATTTACGGACAAAATCCCCGGCATTATACCCGGGACTCTGGAATTTCTCAGTACCCTGTAGCGTAATACCAGTCGCCCTCTTTCCGGACATGGACGGGCACATTGAAGAGCCCGCCGGTCTTCCGGTCAGTCAGCATCTCTTCTTTCGTGCCATCGCCGACAAACTGCCCGTCTTTCATAAGAATGATCCGATCGATCTCGGGGATGATATCGTGGAGATTATGCGTCACGAGGATGATGCCGGTGCCGGCCCGGGCAATCTTTCGCACCAGCTTCCGGAACGTGTGAAGAGCATGCAGGTCAAGGCTGTTGGTGGGTTCATCGAGGATGAGGGCGGCCGGGTTGTGGACAAGTGCCCTGCCTATCAGGAACCGCCGGGCTTCTCCGGACGACATCGCTGACATCTGGCGTTCCTGGAGGGGTTCGATCTCCAGAAATTTCAGGATCTCATCCGTTCTCGCTTCCATTGCCATCGTTATCGTATGGTTGAAGAGCCCGATGCTTGAGAAGAATCCCGACAGGATCACTTCCCGGCCCGATACCTCCCGCGTATACGTGTATTGCAGGTCATTGGAGACAATCCCTATGAAGGAACGCATGGTAAAGACATCCCAGAACTCCTCGCCACGGATACGGAACACCGTGTCATCGCGGGGCTGGGGATAGTATTCCCGGTTCACCGCTTTGATGAACGAGGATTTCCCGGCGCCATTGGGACCGAGGATTGCGATGTGCTCGCCTTCGTCGATTGACACAGAGACAGAGTCAAGCACATTCTTTTCGCCCTTTATTACGGTAACATTCCTGAATTCAAGGAGCGGGGGAGTGCGGGGTTTTGTCATCGTAAGGTTTCCGGAATTGCTGCGTTTTTTTTTAATGGGGGAATGAGTATTTAAGGAATTGCCAGTTATTTTTTTGGGATTTATGGGTGAGAAGTGACGACCGGGAATATCGCGTTCCCTTCAAGAGGATCAGATCAACCCGGCAATCCGGATCGTGTACTCCCGTTGCCTGCCATCGGCAGCAGAGGAGAGCGTTCCTCCGGCCCGGTCACTGAGCCGCCCGAGAAAGCCCCCACCGGATTTCATTGCATCCGAAGCCGTGCACCCGGTCCCCGTAAGAGTTACGACAGCATTGTTCCCGTCACGCTGTACCGAAAGGGTGATGGCATCGGCGCCTACCCCGACGAGATCTTCGAGGATATAGGTGACCAGGTCCGTAAACTCATCATGATCAACTGCCGCAACAAGGGATTTTTCACCCGCAGAGAATGAAAAGGTAACATCAGAGAGGAGTGGCTGCATACCGATCCGGTTAAGAAGCAGCCGGGTAAAGGTTGAATCATCATCATCCGACGAGAGGAGATCATCATCCGAACACGCAGGAACCGATAGTCCCGTCACGAGCGCCTCAAGATGCCGGACCAGGTCACACTCTGTCCGTTCACTGGGAGGACAGAAACCCCTCAGCATCGTGGTGTAATCCGAGAGCAGCCGGGCAGCCCGCTGGACAAGGGCCGGGTCGATGATATGTGAAAGTTCAGGCCCGTCAAACGAACGCTGGAGTTTGCCGATAACCTGGCCTGCCTTGAGCGCAAGATGGATCGATACACCACCTCCCTTATGATGTTCGTCGGAAAATGAACGGAACACATCGAGAAGCTCATCGATAACATCACCCTTGATCAGGCGACTGACTTCCTTGGCAATATCATCCTCCCCGAGTTCCTCCATCACGTAGGAGACATAGTAGAGCCGCCCTGCCATGATGGTGAAGAGTTCATTGACCTGCTCCATGCAGTCCTCGGCAAATGCTGCAGTCTCGATCGACCGTTCACGGTTCAGTTCAACAATATTTTCCAGCGCCCGGGCATCCGAGCGGATGGATGAAAACATCCTTCCTGCATCAGCAGCCGTTATCACCCGCCCGTGGCCCGGCAGAACAACATCAATGCCGCCTTCATTGAGAAGAGACTCGATGCCATCGAGAGAGCGGATGAGGGCTGACTGGTCCCACCCGGGTATACCGGCGATTCCCGGGTTTGCGGCAAAGAGGACATCGCCGATGAAGAGCAGCCCCCCCATCTGCATGCAGATACTATCCGGGCTGTGCCCGGGAGTATGATAGACATCAAGAACAGGACCCGTGCCAAATTCGATCCGTTCCCGGGCCAGGCCGCCAGGGGTCTGTCCCCGGGTGATGGTGACCGAGGCCCCGTTTGAAAATGCGAGGAATACCGGGACACCGAACGAACCGGCCCGGTCAGCAGTAAGAAGGGGAAGCCCTATCCGTATTGGCGAGATAGTCTGGTCCAGGAGCTCTGCCTGGGTCATCTTTGCGTCCCCGCATTCAAGTACTGCGGCTCCGGCTTCCTGCACGGCAAAGACAATGACATTCGGGTGGGCAAAGGCCGGGATATCCTGGGTGCCGCGGAAATGATCGATATGGGCATGGGTGAGAACCACAAAGACCGGACGGTCGTGATCCTTACGGAGCCCTTCTATGATCCGAACCAGGTTTTCAGATTGTTCCGGAAATCCACCGGGATCGACCAGGAGGATCGTATCATCGGTCTGGATAAGGTAGGAATTGGAAGAGAGGGTATCGATCTTCCGGATAAAAGGGTATATCTGTGCCCCCGCAGCGCCCGGTACCGGTTGCCACTCCTGGGAAATGAGTGGTTCGCTACCACCCGGCAAGTGCTTCGCCCTCAGAAGGATAGATGGAAAAGATGGTGGTGAACCCGGCCAGTTTCAGGATTTTGTGCACTTCTGCTACCAGGCTGCACAGGGCATATTTGTCACCGGGTTGTTTGAGTTTCTTTGCAGTTGCCAGCAGTACCCGCAGGCCACCGCTGCTGATGTAGGTGACAGCAGAAAAATTGAGCAGTATCTTCCGGTTCCCGCCTTCAATTGCCTTGTTGATTGCCTGTTCAAGGGTCGGTGCAGTCGCCGTATCTATTCTCCCGGTAATCGATAGGATAGTTGCCCCGTCACGGGTTGCAGTTGTAATCTCCACGGTATTCCCTCTTGTCTGGTGAAAATTGCCAGAGTATGTTAGCTGAATTTTGGTGTTTTTTAAAGATAATGCTATGCATGTCAGAATACAGCAAGGTTACAATCGGTACAGGGTACATGCGGATTGCCTAAAACATTCATTCACCTGTGACAGGACTACGGGTCTTTGACTTGTGATCCCGGTCATGGCGTGACCATTAAAAGAGCCGGTGTGTAATAACATATCAGAGAATTCATGGCAGCAACAATTTTTACATCCCTGCTGGTGCACTTCCCGCTAAGCGGTATTATTATTGTTGCTGCCTCTTTCCTGACCGGGCATGAACTCTCCTTATCAATGCCCGACAGACACCGGTTCTGCATAGGCTGCCCAAAGCCAGACAATTGTAACCTCATGACGATACGGGTGACATGATGGAAGAATGCCTGACCTGCACGATCGATGCCGATATCCATGCAATTCCCCGGGTTTCCCTGGCGCTTGACAAGGCCATGCGTTCCCACGGGTTTTCCGAAGAGGAGTGCCTCGATACCCAGCTGGCGGTTGAAGAGGCAGTCACGAACGTTATCGTGCACGGCTATGCAGGTACGAGCGGGCAGATCCAGATCACCTGCCGTACAACCCACAATCTCGCGGAAGTGCAGATCCGGGATTGGGCCCCGCCATTCAATCCCATGTCCATGCCGGAACCCGATATCACCGAGGAACTGGAAGATCGACAGATCGGCGGGCTGGGGGTTTTTTTGATCCGGCGGGTGATGGACGAGATACTTTACCGGTATGAAGACGGGAACAATATCCTGGTACTGATAAAAAAGAGAGGGTGAAGTGTTTCAGGCATCCCTGACGATGTCCTGAATATAGGCAATGCCGATCTTGGCCTTGGTGAGCCGGGTGCTGTCCAGCAGGTGGCGCATATCGGAAAACTCCCCATCGGTTACGATCTTTTTTACCTGCGTGTTTAAGTCCAGCGAGGCATCATAAGGGACATTTTTGAAGACAACCCCGTGGTTGTGCAGGTACAGGGTCTTTGCCGCTCCCTTGTTTAGGGGGTTGACATAGGAGAGCGAGGAGATTTTGTCCGGAGAGAATCCGGAGAGATCGGCAGTGAGATCGACCCCGAAGCCAAAGCTTACGAGTGTCTCTCCCTTATGCGAATTCCCGCTGTCGGATGCAATCCATTCGTGGATATTCGAGGGATCCATAATGGACGCCCCGCCGGGGGGAGCCGATTCTGCCATAGGGGATTTTTTGAGGCCCGAACTGGAGAGCCCCGCAAGAACACCCCAGATGGTGATGGCAATCATCCCGTGATAACTCTTCACCCGTTCCTGTGCCGAGGTGAAGATCGTCCGGTAGATATCCGAGATGCTGATACCGTCGGGCCTGCTCGTTTCGAGCGTGAAATATTCATTGAACGGGCCGTCAAGCGTGACATTGAACCCGGTATAGACCACCACATCGCTGTCATGGTCGAGCGGGGTTAAGAAATCCGGCGTGTTGTTGCCGTCGGTCGGGAGCCAGACCATTGAACCATAGAGGGTGATCATCTCACCCATGAGAGGCATGGCTTCCTTTACACTGGCCCCCAGAGCCCCGAGGCCCAGCGAGTAATTGATCTCCGAGAACTTCCGGGCCTTGATATCGGCCTCGGTGATCTTCGCATGGAGCACCTTGTCCAGGTCTCCGAGCACATGGAGGACCGGCGGGGTGGTGAGCCAGCCGGGTTCTATAATCAGGGTGACACCGTCGCCAAGGATCTTTTTGTAAAAGAGCTCGTTGAAGAGCGTCAGGCTCTTTCGGGTCTTTACCAGATCGGCAACCGCGAGCTCCGTGGTCGGGTACATATCAAAGACCGATGAAAAGCCCGCCATGTCGAGCACTTTTTTGGGGTAATCCCCGACCGCCGCCAGCGCAAACCGCCCGCTCCTCCGCTTCATCTCCTTTTTGAGGCTGTTGAAGACCCTCAATCCCCCGCTGCTCAGGTATCCGGTTCCTGCCATATCCACGACCAGTTCCTTGTCGTCATCGTGGAGTGCCTCACGGGTCCAGGTTTCCAGCTGCTGGGCCCCGAATGCATCGAGCCGTCCCGATACAAAAAAGATCACCACCCCGTCTTTCCTCTCGCTCCGTGCTTCCATAGGGTTACCTGATGAAGTATATCATGCTGCTAGTTTTTTAAGTGTTGGGGTATTGGGACGAGGGAGTCGTTCTTATTATCGTACCGGTCCCGATTGCAGCACACCGGCAGGTTACCTGCGGGGCCGCATAAAAAAGATTATCGCTGGATATTCCGGCTCAGGAAGACTGCACCGCAGAGAGCGAGTGCTCCTATTACAGGGACCGCACCCAGCCCGGCCCGGGTTGCCAGGGGGGTGGGTTGTTCTGACGGCGGACGTGCCGTGACGGTTGTCACGGGCAGGGTGCTGGACTGCAGTGAGACATCAACAGTCCTGATCATGTCCTCCTGGACCGTAACCTGCGTGGAGTAGGGCCGGTAGCCGTCCGCAGTAACGCTGATCGTGTGTATCGTGCTCACCGATACATTGGTAAAGAGGGTAGTGCCGGTGCCCGGCCCGACGGGCCCGCCAACATTCTGCCGGCAGTTCGTGGTATCGAGGCAGACCGTGCTGCCGGTCTGGTCAACATACACCCGGACCGTGCCGGTTGGCGAGGCTATGGGAGTACCGATGGGCGTGATGATGGGGGCGACGGGAGTGGTGGGAGTGCTTAAGGATTTTAAGTTAATGTTGAGGTAGGTGGTCTTTGCAAGGTTCACGTACACCGGGGTAAAGTAATCCTGGTAGCCTCCCGGGCTCCTGACGGTTATCGTGTGGTAACCTTCGCTCACACCCAGAAACTGTGTGCTGCCGGAACCGCTGAACATTCCCACGCCCGTGTGGCACAGGACATTGTCAAGACAGACCGTCCCGCTGCCGGGGGTTACATCAACCTGGAGGACCGTGATGGCGGAGTTAAGTTCAAGCGCTGCATCAACCCGCTGGGTCCGGGAGGAAACGGCAAAGAGGTTGTAGGTCCAGGGCATATACCCCTTATTGGTAACAGTGATCGTGTGCCAGGTATTGCCGGTGACGGTAAAGATGGCGTCGGTGGTATCGCAGTACACGGTATCGATGCATGCAACGGCCCCCGATGGAGTGGAGTAGACGGCAATCCTGCCGGGTTCGACCAGCCCCTGGACATGGGTCGCGAGCAGGAGAAGGAGCGTGACAATGATGAGGGTTTTGATATTTCTGATGGCCATGTTCCGAAATCGGGGCGAGGGGTGATAAGGGTTTGGGGGAAATACAGAATTTGCAAATTGTCTTTGAGGATGGTTTTGCTGGGGGGAAAACCGTTCTTGGGGAAACTATGAAAGGGGATCCATGATGAAAAAAACCAGGGATCTTTATCGGTCCTGAAAAATGCTGGGGGTGTGGGAAGGAGTACCGCCCCCCATGCCGGTATTTTATTTATAAGGAAAACTGATGTCAATAAAGAGGAAAGAGTGAATATTATGACAGAAAATAAAGGGCACTTTGAACAGGGACGGTGGGTTGTGGAGATCGAAAAGCCGGCCCCCCCGGCGGATGTAAATGTCATTGACAAGAGATTTTCCGATGCGACAAAGTCTGTTGTATCGTCGGTTGATGACGTGATGAAAGTCACCTTTGACCTCGTGACAACCGATGAAGGGAAGCAGTTCATTGAAAAAACCATAAACGATACGCAGACGCAGATCCAGAAATCCTTCGATGAGATCATCAGCCGCGTAAAAGACGAACTGGATAAAACAGTAAAAAATTTGAAATAATTTTTTGTTCGTAAAGAAATCCTGTCTTTCTGTTCTAGGAAACACCGACAAAGAAAGGTATGGTACGGTACCTGCCGGCTAAAACCCGGCGGATCGTTTGGCCCGGTATTCCCAATAATGCAATAAATTCAAAAACAAATTGTCTGTTCAAAAAAAGTCCGGGAAAACTCCAGAACACAAAAATTCCCGGCGCAGATCACAAAAAAAAATAATCCATGTCTTCTTAAAAAATATTCCGGCGATGATGAGTCCGGATCATTTACTAAAGGCATCTCATAAACCCGAATCGTACGGGGTCATAATCCGGGAATATCCGGAACTACTGCTCCTCCCAACCGAACAACTCAAATTATTTCGTTCCGGAGAGACATACAGGATTGAAGAGCATTTACTCTGGAATATTTTCTGAACAAGTACCCTGAGGTTGTCGGATTGTCGTTTGTACTCTGGTGTGAAAAATGACGCACTACCTGATCGATATCCGCCTGATGGGGTCCGTCAAAAACCAGATTCGCTCGTTGAGCAATCATCTGGCGGAGAAATTCAATCTCGGGGAAAAACTGGTCACACCGCATATCACCCTGGCCGGGCCGTTTTCAACCACCGATGAACAAAAACTGGTTGAGGATTTCACCAGGATCTGTACTGACCAGAAGGTGATCCCGAAATATGAAGTGGGAAGTTACGGGTTTTTTGACGACACGAGGGTTGTCTTTGTCACCATCACACCGGATGAAACCCTGAAACTATACCGATTTCAGCTGGCTCAGGCAATCTCCCCATACTGCTCCTTACGGAAATACGATCAGGATTCTGCCGATGACTTCAGGTTCCACTCTACACTGGCCATGAAACTTGACTGGCTCACCTTCCAGAGAATCAAATGGCATTTCCGGGAGCAGGAGAGTGTTATTTACCGGCACCATCCGATCCGGGCAACACTGCTCCGGAATTCAAAAATACTCTGCGAATATGATTTCGTCCAGGAGAGGATGCTGAGCCGGGCCCAGGCACTGAGCAAGGCGACACGGATGCGGGACTTTGATATTCTCAAAGTGTGGGCTGACGGAAGCTGGGAATGAAAAAGTGGGAGTGGATCAGCGGTACGGATAATTGTATGAAAACAGTCCCCCAACATATGCCATATCCGACTCAATTTTAAACCGGTATTCAACGAAATGACCGATCATCCCGGCCCCCAGAACAGCCCTTCTTTTCCTTTTTCGCCAATATCAGCCCACTCAACAAACGATCGGCTATCCAAAAGGCACCATTAGGGATCATTTTTGAGCCAGTTTTACCGTGAATTCAGACAATAGGGGCTCATTGCGAAGTTTTAAGAAAATAATGACATCATAATTCCCCGGATTTGCGAATAAATGGAGACTATACCCGGGTCCGCGAGGAAAGTCTCTGTCGGAGAAGTGAGATACACGGAGACCTGGTATCGCGGGGTCCCGGGCCGGAATAAGCGAACTAAAAAAACGGGAATTTCCTGTAGCCCGTCACATCCCCGGCCAAAAAAGGCAGATGGTAAGCCCGCTTAATTGCAGGGAAAAAAGGGTTTTCCTCAGGAATTTCATAATTTAAAAAAGGAAATCCGGGCGATGATCTTCATTATCAGTGGCAGGGTTTATTCTCTGGGGGAATATCAAAGCAGGTTCCTTCAGAGTCTGGTCCGAAAGAACGGATTCTCATCTCCATCCGTCCCCAGAGATCTGCCGCTTCCAGTTCCTGAAGGGTATAAAAATCCTTGAAAACCTGATTAAACACGCATCCGCTTGCATGATCGGGGTGACTGGGGTTTAATTTGTCATTGCAATACATCCTCAAAAGGGAATTGGGCAGGTATTGGAGAGCAAGATCACACATATGACGGCGAAAATTTTTTATACGGACATTGTCCGGAACATCCGGTCCAAACCATTCGTCATAAGATTCCTGCCCGAAGAGTAATTCCCCTGCGGGAAACGGTGGAGTTGAATATGCAAACATATCATAAGGATCATCCCCGTGGGAGAGATAACCAACCCCGCCATTTCCCAGATAAATACGGGGCCTCGAATGAAGAGCCCCTGTTATCTCAAAACTCAAAACCCTTACCGGGATGTTGATTGTCTGTAATAAGGAGCGGAGAAATCCGGAGGTTCCCCAACATCCGGCAGTAAAGTGGCACCGTCTCGGTTCGGGGATGGCCGGATTTGTTGTTCCGGAAATTACTCTTTCCACGGGGGCAAATCCTTCATATTGCCAGTTGGGATAATAATCAATAATGTTTGCAGAATGCCCTGAATCCCCCCCGTAAAACGATGCATGCACCAGATTAGTCCGGCACCATCCAAGGAGAAGACCAACCGTTGACCGGATCGTAGTCCCAATCAGTTTATGCGTTGTTAAAAAATGATAGACGATTGCCGGATCACCATACGTAGCATCACCCTGGAAGATGGAGAGCGATGGCTGCCACCTCTGTATTCTGTATGCCAGGTCCGGTGTGGTATGACCGCATGAATATACAAACATATTCTGGCAATCCAGCACATGGTTCAGCTCTTCGGAAGAATAACCGGCGAGTGACCAGGGGGTCTTTTTGTACATTTCAATGAGAAGGCTGTGGGCAAGGTACGTGAGATAGTATTCCCGGGCCAGCACCGGATCAAATGCCATGGAATGCACAAACCCGTTCTCGCTGATATCAAGGGTAACCTGTGATTCGGCAATCTGAGGAACATCGGGAAGCAAACGGACAGGTGCAGGTTTATTCCTTGTACCCGGGGATAAAAGAACGAGAGGTGAGAAATCTTCACTTTTACCCACATCACCAATTTTTTTTTCAAATTGCTGCTTCAGCCGCGCCGGCCATTCGGAAAAGGATTTTGGGATCCCTCCTTCCGGGCCCGGCAGTCTCCATATAATTGACGCTGAAATTCTGGCAAAATCATCTTCACTGAGAACGCGCCTGAATTCCGGAAGGTTGTATTTTTTCTGTGCAGATTTTAACAATGTTTCCAGAGCCATAAATCCTCACTTCCCGTATATACATATGGATTATATACCAGTTATTAAAAAAATACGGTTATTCCATGACCGGCTTTCGTACCGCAACAGCACATGAGAGCCAGCCGGCATCGGGAGTAGGGAAGTAGCGGCACGATCCGGTTCTTCTCATTTCCATCTTGTCCATATCATAATACCGGCAGGAAAAGGCCGGTTCCAGTAGTGCACGGATCTCAGCTTCGGAATAGGTTGTCATCCGGTCAAGAGCAGTATAATCCCGGACATGAGAGAAGATCCGGTAAGGGATAGACCGCCGCTCCTCACGGATAAGCCCGCACGGTTTGAGATGCTCAAAAACGATACTCAGGTCCGGAATGAGATCGGACAGAGATTTCAGCACCCGTTCCATTGCGGGTCGTTCGATATAGTAAGTGAGTCCTTCCATAACAACAATAAGGCGTGTACGGGACGGCTCGCTTATCTCAGTTTTGAGGGCTTTGATCAGGCAGCCGGTATCAGCAATGTCAGATTCAAGGGAAGTGATGAACCTGCACCGGTCCGGGACCAGCTGGGAATACAGAAGGTGCTTCTGGCTCATATTACTCCGGTCGATCTCGATGAAACGGACAGGGTCGCAGAATCGCGACGAAAGTTCCAGGGCAAGCGGGGAGAACCCGGCACCTAAGTTGACGATGACCGTCCGTTTCTCATCAGTTCCGATCAGTTCTTCAACCATGTTTTTGATGAAATGCTTCCGGTTGATGATCACTTCCGGGTACCATGGGCATATCCTGTCGTAATGCTCCAGTAACGGCCGGCCATGAGAAAGATCAAGCTTCGAAAGATAGGTACCAGCCAGGGGCATTGTCTCATAATAACCACGGGCCCAGAGCATGACAAGGGCAGCGGTATCGGATACCGGATATGAGTTTTCGTGCTCGTTCATGGTCACCAAGACTTTCCTATATCGTATTTTTAGTGCCGGGTTAAAAATAATCCGCCGGTAAAAGAACTGTGTAATCCCCATGCAGTCATCAGGAAAACAAATTTTACGTAATAAAAACCTGGTAGGTATAATCATACTGGCAATCGAGATTGGCAAATTCTGCCGTGGAGACCTCAACCGTCCTGTTCTCCAGCGGGAGAAGCCGGGGATAGTTGAATGTTTTTGTCAGCCCGTGGCAATACGACGATGTGGTAGCCAGGGTAATATCCACATCGACATTTTCAAGGGTGCGGTTGGACGGGTTGTGCACTAAAAAACTCCCGGTATATACATCGAAATCGCCCACATTATCCTGCAAAAACCCGTCAGGATCAAGGCTGGTGACCGTGATATCAGTATTCCGGGCAGGGGAAACGCAGCCGGTAGCACAGAGCAGGAGCACCATTACCACTACAATCCAGCCGCTCTGTTTCATGAGTATCAGATCCAATGTTTGATCGTTATCTCCACATATGCTTTGTTACGGCGAAATGCCGGCCGGACACTGCGGATATTGGAACCAGATCCGTATGAAAAAAAGTCTGATGTGACAATCCCGTTCACATAAAATCATTTATAAAATGTGACGTGGTACACACCTATTCATGATAAATTGTCCCGATTGTGGCAGGGAACTCCCCACTCCTGAAAGTGAATGCCCCTCCTGCAAACAAAAGATTAAAAAAACCTTCACCATCCGGCAGTTTTTATGGGATAATTTCCGTTTCTTCACGATGATCGGTATAACCGGGACCATGATCTCCCTTATACCCAATATGGGAACCCGGATCCTGGGAACAACCTGGATAACCGACACGGACAGTCTCCTTCCGCTCTTCCTTTCCATCATCATCTTTTTTGGATCGCTGTTCCTGACCATCTGTTTTTTAATAATATTTTACCTGGTGATCCAGAACAGGGAAAATGAAAATATCCGGACAAAAATAACCCTGGCAGCAAGGACCCTGCTGACATGGTACGAAGGAGATACACAGCGCTTCATCCTTCTCTTCTGCCTGGTGCCGATGTGGTTTGGCCTGACATTGTTTTTCATCCTGCTCATGCCGCTGATCCCGAACAAGTACTCCTGGCTGTTTGCGGCAATTACCGGGCTGACCTGTATTCCCCTTGCCCTGTATGCTTTTTTTGGATGGCATGTCGGGAAAAAAGTATCGCAAAACATACCGGGAATGGAAAAAAATCCGCGTATGGTAACGGCAGTATTCGCCATTGTCGTGATCGCATTCCTGGTCCTGCTTCCCTTTGCAATTCCCCGGTATTTTAACAATACCGATACTTTCTCCGGGGATATAAAAATCAAACCAGACCAGCAGTATTTTTCCCCGCATATCTCATCGGCAAAAGGACTCCGGCTGGACATTACGAATCTGTCCGGTCGTGAATTACTGGACAGCAGGCGTACCTGGTCTGCCAGTTATGGTTATTTCATCTGGGTCATTCCGGCTACATCCGATATAGAAATTCTGGGAAATCCCGTATATGATTATAATAAACCGGCGATTTACTGGACCTGGGCCGGAACTGGTACCAGCCCGGATAAGAAACCCGTGAAGATCGATATGCACCTGTACCCGTCACCAGGAAAAGACGAGATCACCAGTTCATCGATATACCTGACCTGGTACAACAATGATATTGTGTATGTCAATACGTCGTTTGCCCCGGTGCCATAATTTTTTCCCTACAAAAAAACCGCATTTATTCCGGGGAAATGATGGCGGGGAAAATCCAGATATGCGTGCAAAATTAATATTTCAGTACACATGAAGATGCTCCGGACTCCACTTCCGAACGCTCACCTGTCAAGACTGGAGACCTGCGGGTCGGCAGAATTGCTCAAAAGATTCGAGTTCTGCTTAAAGACAGGTACGAAGAAAGCAGAGTTCGGCCAGCTTTCTGATGCGTGGGGGAAAATGTTCTCCGACATCTACCTGTCCGCGGAAGAACTGGTTGACGAGATGCAACAGGGGGAACACCGGCTCAGCGAAGTCCATGAGCGCATGCTGCGTGAATTCATCCGGGCGGACTGTGCGGGCACAGGTTCGTTTGTCGTGAAGGTGATAAGAAACGGCGGGAAGATCGACAGGGCAGCCCTGATCATGATCGCGGACCTTGAAGATCTTGCCGGCATTGAGCACAACGGTATGACGGCAATCCACCTGCTTGTCGATGCCTGTGACAAAAAGGTGAGGCCGGTGTTAATCAAGAAGATGGGGAAACGACTGCTCTCCCAGGTCTATGACCGGAGAGGCATACCCACTATTTTCCTCCTCTTCAGTCTGTGCGATCTCTGTGGGGACGACCTGGACGCCATCACACAGGTGTTTTCAAAAGACGAACTCAGGAATATCATGAGCAGGAGCAGGACCGGGAACACAGCCCTCGATGTATTTACCAACGTTGCCGCATTGTTGAAAAGACATCCACCCCTGGAACGCAACGCGTTCTATATCCCTGCCGCAAAGGATACGAAGAAAGACGGGTTTGAAGCACCGGTCCGGATTGAAAGAGTTTCCGGTGCTCATAAAAACAGAAGACCTTAAAAAAACCGGGACCTTTATGAACGATGCGTGACGGACATCCGGGGCAATGCAAGCCAGGAATGCCGGAAAAACCCCGGCGGGAGAATGGTTCCGGGGATCACAGTTCTGCAGGGATCTCTGGATGATGACATAATCCGCGAAAAAATACCTTTACTTCTCAGAGCTGCCATCTGCCGCTCTGGTTGATCTTTCCCAGACCACGGCACCGGTTGAAGTATGTCTCACCCCAGACCCATGGCTGGTAGGTGCAGCACATATCTGGCTTCACAAGATGAATCCCGCAGAGATATCGCTCTTTGGTTACGCGGCGCAGGAACGGGCAGACCGTGACATAGTCACCGGTATCTGGATTTCGCATCTCGACAGAGACGACATTCCCGAGGTCTTCAGCGGACAGGCCGGCACAATTCACCGGCGGACTTTTCTCCATGAATGCCACAAACCAGCGCAGGATATCGTGTCGCTCCTGTTCGATCCAGACATATACATTGGGTACGGTCGGTGCAATACCGGGGCCAAAAATCCGGCAGCACAATCCGCACTGCTCACAGGGTTCGTCTTCCACAACCACGTCATCCATCGTAAATCCCACCACTATTCATCCGCATCGGGATAATTTTGTCGATCTTACGTTTAAAAAAAAAAGGTTTTGTGGATCATTGCTCATGACGGAAACCAGAAAGGACGGTCTTTCCGGGGACACGTACCCTTTTTTCCCTCAAAAAAATACTGAATTGGCTTCCCGCCATTATCTGATCACACAGAATGGAGGTAAAAAAAGATAGCGCGATGCCGGACCAGTTCTTTAGTCCGGCGGATTTTTTCCCGGAACCGATTGATTCTTTTGGCCAGTTCTTCATCGCGATTTTTTTTAGGGATCAGGGTTCCTCAATTTCTCAAGTCAGGCCAGTTACTTCCCCGGCATTGCGGGAACAAGCCAGTCGCTGTTGAAGACCGATTCAAGCCGGTCAAGGATCGGTTTCTCCACAACCAGGATTCCCAGCTCGCGGTTCTGGTCGAGCGAGACTTTGCCGAGATTCTCCGATCCAAGGTAAGCAACCTGTTCCGGGGTCTGGTAATCGGCAAGAACCATCTTTGCATGGATGTAGAGCGATGTGATCACTTTTGCCTGTGCACCGGCAGCGTTTAAGGACTTGAGCGCCGGGGCGTTCTTGTTCTCGGCACCATCGAGATCGGCTGCTATCACCCGCACAACAACACCTCGTTTCGCCGCCGCAACCAGGGCATCGATACACTGCTGGTCGTTGATCTCCTCGTTATAGACATCGAGTGTCTTTGTGGCATGGTTGATCACGCCAAGAATTTTTTCACGGGAATTGACCGGGCTCCAGACAAGCGACGGATAGATGGGAGTGATGTTCTGGTAATTCCAGTCTGCGTCAAACACTCTCGTAATCTCCTGGATCTCTGACTGGTTGGTGGTGAGGATGCCAAAGTCCCGGGTCGTGCTGAAGTAGCTGGGCTCCAGGTTGAAGGTCATAATGAGCGACCGGGACCCGTCTGCGGTGAGGGTCTTCTGGTGGGTGACGGTGAAGACCGGAGATGCAGGCTCTGTTTTTATGCCGGCCTTCGACAGATTCGCAACAGTACCGGCATTCGGGTTCGCTTCGTTCATGGATGCAAACGATGCATTGTTGTACAGCACCCGGACTTCAACACCCCTTGACCTGGCTGCAACAAGAGCAGCGGCAATGTCGGGATCGGTGATCTCGTAGATGGTGAGCGTGATAGTCTTCTGTGCTCCGTTGATCGTGGAGAGGACCATCGCCTTTCCGTCATCGGGTTCGACAATAAGGGTATGGACAGCCGGGGTACCGGATTCCCCGGTAAGCGTTGTAGTGACCGGGACCTGGCCAGGAGTAGCCGGTGCCGTTTCCGCTTGCGGGCCAACACATCCGGCAACAAGGAGAGTAAGGATCAGTATAATGAGAATGAACGGGAGACTTCGCATAGGTGTGTATTTCAACGCGGTATTGAAAAAAGTTTGTTTTCTCTGACACTCCTGCCGGAAAATCCGGACGAAAACGCAAATACCGTTCACCTGGATTTTACCTTGGCAACCGGCCGTTTTATTGCGTTACCATAAATAACGGCCGGGTCTTGTGCAAATAAAAGCGCCGGGATTTTTCTTTATTCGGGGATTTTTTGGATTTTTAAAAAAAGTGAATCTGTTAACCTGACATCACGGAGGGAGTGATATTGATATCAAGGAACCGGCCTTTTTCCCGGGTGTAGTTCGGCCAGGTGAGATTCATCCCGCCGTTCGGGTTACCCGTCTTTGCAAACCGGGTCCAGAGGTCAACAACATTCGAAGCTACTGCCGGGTCCGCGGGAACCGGCACACCAAACAACAGGAGGGTCTCGCTGCCATGGAAAGCCCCGTTGGACTGCCCGGGCAGGATATAGCTGTACCGGTACACATAGGTGTCCGGGCTGATGTCTCCCATGGAACCCGCTGCAAACCTTACCGAGTCGGAAAAGTCGTAGTCTGTCATGATCTGTGCCAGCTGGAGCTGGACTTCGGTAGTCGAGTTGGCGGGATACTTTGCAAGGACCTTACCGGTATCATTCCCGAACCTGCCCCTGATGAAACTCACGTACTCCGGAACGGTCATTTTGGCGTTGGCAGAGAGCGAGGTCCCGTCATTGGCATTGTTGCCGATCATAAAGGGGACCGGGTTCTCCTTGTGGGAAAGGTACAGGTTGTCCATGGTGTCGGGGAGGATCCACCCGTCCACCGCTGGTTCGAACTTGACGGTGTGGGTTGTCCAGAACCCGGGTGATGATGATGATGGTGTTGCATTGATCAGGGCTTCGGGACTTAACCCTCGCATCCGGGCGATCGCATCCGGGCCGGAGTACCCGAGGCCGGCAGCATACTCCATGCCGAACTGTTCGGCAAAAGCTTTCGGGTGTGTGGCGTTGATCGTTGCCCCGTACGCCCAGAAGGGGCCGCTCTCGGCTATTGCCTGCGAAAAGAGCCCTTTGCTCGTCGGGCTGGCAACATGCACGAGAACACTCTCGGCACCTGCCGACTGCCCGAAGATGGTCACCCGGGACGGGTCGCCACCGAACTTGTCAATATTCCGCTGGACCCATCGCAGGGCAGCCTGCTGGTCCATGATCCCGTAATTCCCCGAGGCGTTATGGGGGGACTCGGCATCGAGCTGGGGATGGGCGAGGAACCCAAGGGCCCCGAGCCGGTAATTCGGCGTAACGACAATGACTCCTTTCTGTGCGAGAGTTGTCCCGTTATAGAGCGGCATGGATCCGGCAACACTGGTAAATCCCCCGCCATAGAAAAATACCATGACCGGCAGTTTTTCGTCCGCACTCTGTGCCGGGGTCCAGACATTGAGGTACAGGCAGTCCTCGCTCATGTTCAAAGGAGCAGGGGATCCCGACTGGGGGCAGGTTGCTGAATACGCCTTTGCCTCCTTTACGCCTTCCCAGGGTTTGACCGGCGCCGGAGGCCTCCAGCGCAGGTCCCCGGTCGGGGGAGCGGCGAACGGGATCCCATGGAAGACCCGCAGCCCGCCCTGCTGTAATCCCGAAATCGAGCCGGTATCTGTCTTCACAACCATGGCATCGCTTTTCAGAATACCGGAATCCGGTGTTTTCTGGGTACATCCCGCCATGAAAGAAAACCCGGCGAGGATTAAGCAGCATACCAGAACATAACCTGTTACTTTACACAATTTCATATGATGACACCATCGGTCCATTCTGACAAAAATCCGGCTCCAAAGAAAGGGATGATCCTTAAAGAACCCGGTCTGTCCAGTATCCTCCGGAATGAACCAGAGAATTTTATTGATTATACCACTGGAATGCTTTAATGTTATGTATCTACAGTTTTTAAAAAAAAACCGGGTCTCCCTTCACCAGGGGGTTGGATTTAAAAAAAATCCTCAATACAATTCTTGCTCTCATACCTGTCGAATACCAGACCAGGATCCATTGCCGGCAGGAGATTCTTAAAAATCCTGGGTATTACCTGCCCGGGTCTTGACGGTCCTTGGAACTTTTTGAATAAAAAAATGTGGGCTAATTATTGCTCTTCACGCCCGGGACTGCCCCGATATCGAGATAGTGTCCACCCTCCCGGGTGTACCGCGGCCAGGTTACATTCATACCACCATTCGGATCTCCCGTTTTTGCAAACCGGGTCCAGAGATCGATCAGGTTCTCCGAGACAACATCATTCACCGGGTCCGGCAGAATCGGGACTCTGAACAGGAGTATGGTCTCGCTGCCATGGAACGCCCCATAGGGCTGCCCGGGGATGACATACGAATACTGGTACCGGTACGCACTCTGGTTGAGATCCGCCATCGAACCGGCTACAAACTTCACCGCGTCAGTGAAGTCATAGTCGGTCATTATCTTCTCGAGCTGGATCTGAACCTCCGCAGTTGAATTTGCCGGGTATTTCCGGAGGACCTCATCTGAACTCTTCCCGAACCGGGTCTTGATGAAAGTCCGGTACTCCGGAACCGTCATGTTTGCATCCGCGGCAAGTGTGGTCCCGTCACCGGCATTGTTCCCGATCATCAGGGGCACCGGGTTCTGCCGGTGGAGACGGAACAGGGTGTCCGGGGAATCAGGAATGAGCCAGCCGTCAATCGTGGGCTCGAAATGCCGGGAGTTCACCATCTGGAACGGAGCGGCAGGCCAGGGCGTTGCATTGGCAATTGCCGAAGAACTCAGTTTTCGCATCTGTGCAATCGCGTCAGGGCCGGAATACCCGAGGCCCTGTGCGAATGTTTCCCCAAGCTGTTCCGCATCGGCTCGGGAATTGAGGGCATCGATCTCCGCACCGTTTGTCCAGAACGTACCGCTCTCGACAATCGCCTGCCGGTAGAGCCCTCTGGTCTGCGGGCTGACCATGTGGATGAGGATACTCTCCCCCCCAGCCGACTGCCCGAAGATGGTCACCCGGGACGGGTCGCCACCGAACTGCCCGATGTTCCGCTGGACCCACTGCATGGCGGCGATCTGGTCGAGGAGCCCGTAATTGCCCGAGACATTCTGCGGGGACTCGTTATCCAGCCGGGGGTGGGCAAGGAACCCGAGAGCGCCAACCCGGTAATTGGTGGTGACTACGATAACCCCATTCTCTGCAAGAGCCGTACCGTTATACATCGGCATCTCTCCAGCTATCTTTCCGAATGCCCCGCCATAGAAAAAGACCATGACCGGCAGTTTCTCATCAGCACTATGGGCGGGCGTCCAGACATTGAGGTACAGGCAGTCTTCGCTCATGGCGACAGGAGTCCCCGGGCTTGCAGCGGCCGGCTGGGGACAGGCCGGAGAAAACGTTCCTGCTTCTTTCACACCTGACCATGGCTGGACCTGCGCGGGCGGTTTCCACCGCAGTTCCCCAATCGGGGGTGCTGCAAACGGGATTCCGGTAAAGAACCGGAGCCCGTCCTGCTGAAGTCCTGAAACAGAGCCGGCATCTGTCTTTACGGCAACAGTGTCCGGTGTACTCTGGGTACAACCTGCCAGGAAAAAAAATCCTGTCAGGATCAGGCAGCAAACCAGAATATACTTTGTTGTCTTACTTGTCATCATTCGGTTTTATCCCCCTTATCGCGTCCAGTAAAAAGATCCGGGTTCCATTTAACAGAAGATTGGTAAAGAACCCGTTTTCTCATTGTCCTTATCTGTCTGGAGCAGAGATTTTGTGAATATTACGCTACAACAGGTTTAACGCTATCTGCCATCATTACAATCTGCCCGTCCATTCTTTCATCTCTGATCCCTGCTCCCACTCTGCTCACCATCATGAGCAGGTACGAGTACACCCGAGCCCATGTGGTTGCTGGACCGCGGCTGGGTGATACAGCGCAACCAGCAGTTCGCCTTGAGCGGCAGAGAGTATCTTTCCGGTGGCCGGATCGAAGAATCCGGCTTTTTCCGACACTAATTCATGATTTCCTGCCGGAGAAACTCAAAGCTCATAGGTAAGGTTGATCCCATCCTCACCGGGAACCGGGATGGGCGCAAACGGGACGGTCATATTCACTGCCGTCGCTACGGGTACCGTTTGCACTTCGGAAGCGGGCTAAGAAGAGTACTGCAATCACAATGAAGAGTATAAGGATTGAATGAAGAGCTGACATGTTCATGACACCCGGTTTTTGGGAGTAACGAGACATAACGTGATGACATTTTCCGATACTGTGCCTGAAAAGTGGTGTGGTATTGGGGAAATAACGAGATAATAATTTCCGGCCATCCGGATATGTATAGCGGAGTTTCGGGAAAGAAAAAGAAATAATCATTGAAGTATTCTTAGTACTTATGGCACAACTCATCATCGAGCCAAAAAA
>JANYKQ010000019.1 GCA_025358115.1 Methanomicrobiales archaeon
GATATTGCTCGATCCTTTGTGGGCAATAATTACGTACCCTTTGGGGTCTTTCTGTGCTGCAACATATTTTGTGACCTCATCTTTATCCGGAGAGACCATCTTCCAGTTGTAATCATTCAGCCACGCATATTTTTCAAATGCCTTTGCATACGAGAGGACTTCGATACCTTCCTGTGAGCATTCTGCGTGAACTACATCCTGATCCATCTGGAGAAAACTGCCGCACCGGTTCTTCATACCGAGATCAATACCTGACTGGGCAAGCCGTTCCTGGTCAACCTTTGAGAGTTCCGGTGTAGTTATGCGTGACGGCATTCGAGACACTCCTTGTATCCGCGCTGTTTGATATCTTTTAATATTTCACGGGGATTTCCATGACATCTTATCTGCCCGTCGCACATCACATGACCCTTATCCGCGTCAAGGTAATCGAGAATATACCCCGTGTGGGTAATGACAAGGCCGCTTTTTTTCCGGTTGGCACGGTGCTTGTCTTTTTCAAGAAGTGTACCGATCGTAGTACCGATAAGAGAAATATTCTCCAGATCAACGCCGCTCTCCGGCTCATCAAGCATGACAAAGTCAGGGTTCTGGATCATCAGCTGCAGCACCTCGCTGCGCTTGATCTCCCCCCCGGAAAAACCCTTATTGATGTCCCGGTCCAGGAACTTGTCCATATGAACGGATTTGGCCAGTTCCCGGATATTTTCCTGCTTGGTCCGGGAAATGGCGGTGAGCATCTTTCCCAGTTTCAAACCAGAAATCGTGGGAGGGCGCTGGAAGAGCATCCCGATCCCGCGTTTTGCCCGTTCATTGGCATGCATATTCGTAACGTCTTCACCATTATAGGTGATCGTCCCTTTCGTCACCGTATAATTGGAATAACCCATCAGGGTCATGAGAAGTGTCGTCTTTCCGGATCCATTGGGACCCAGGAGGACATGTGTCTCTCCGTCATCAATCTGGAGATTTATGTCGTGCAAAAGTTCTTTGTCGCCGACATTGACATACAAGTTTTTGACCTGCAGCATAAAACAATCGTAGAGAATATGTCGATGGCTGCATTAAACGCTTTTCACCCTACACTTCAACCGGTACGGCATTTCGGTATATTTTAACTCCCCGGATGGTAATTTACACACAGGATCACGTTCATATGAGATCTGAAAAAGTTCAGGACAAGAAAGGTAAAGCGACAGTCAGGCAGGGATCAAAGAATGCCAACAAGTCTTTTCTTATCGCTGATTCCCCACAAATCCACCGGTTCGTGAACCGCATCATATGCGGGGATGCAGAGGAAGTTCTCACCCGGATTCCTGACCGGAGTATTGATCTCATCATCACTTCACCTCCCTACAACTTTGGGCATACCTATGCCCAGGATCCCCATGATGATACCCGTGAATGGAATGTCTATTTCGAAAAACTCCTGCAGGTATGGAAGGAATGCGAGCGTGTTCTTAAACCGGGCGGCCGTATGGCTGTAAACGTCCAGCCGCTCTTCTCTGATTATGTCCCGACCCATCACATCATATCCCGCCAGCTTGCCCGGCTCGGGCTTCTCTGGAAAGCAGAATTTCTCTGGGAGAAGAACAACTACAATGCAAAATACACCGCATGGGGAAGCTGGAAATCTCCCTCCATGCCCTATATCAAATACACGTGGGAATTCATTGAGGTCTTTGACAAGGAAACGCACAAGAAATCCGGCAGGCGTGAGGATATCGATATTACCGGTGATGAGTTCAAGGAGTGGGTGCTTGGAAAGTGGTCGTTTCCTCCGGAGGTCCGCATGAAGGATTACGAACACCCGGCCATGTTTCCCGAAGAACTCCCCCGGAGGCTCATGAAACTGTTTTCCTACAAAAATGATATCGTACTAGACCCCTTCAATGGTGCAGGTACAACAAGTCTCGTTGCATGGAAACAGGGGCGACGATTTATCGGGATTGACATCTCTGAACAGTATTGCGATATGGCACTCAGACGGGTAACTGAAGTGGATAAGGTTTCCGTGTCAACCCCTGAAAATCCCTGTCCGTCTCTTGTGCTGATAAAGGATCTTTAATCGGAAAATGAGGGGGAGTCCGGAATTCATACCGGCAGATTCTGTTGAACATACGCATAGACCCCGGGCCTGTCGAAATTATGTTCGAGGATATAATTGTGGACCCCGGCATTTTTTTCATATTGGGTGAAGAGTGCCCGGTAAGTACTCAGGTGTGTATTATATTCAGAAACTAATCCATTGTGCACAGGAACCTGCGCATTATAATTCTGGATATTGCCCGAACTTCGCAGGTTCTGCATCTGCGCTTCGAGTTGAGTGATTCTGTCCTGTCGGACTCTGAGATCAGACTCGAGGTTCTTTAGCTGTGGTTCAAGCTCGTTTGTTTTTTTTTCAGACTGAATGTATGCACTGTTGATGGAGCGGGTTTCTTTACCGCTGGTATAGCCCTTCGTGCCATTTCCAATAGGAACGATAACCGGGTTTGACCGGAGTGTAAAACCACCCTTTAATTCATCTGTAGGAACCCCGACAAAGGAGATATTTGTGGTCTCTATGTAGGTGTAACCGGTGTTTTTGTAGAGATAATCATCAGCTGCAACCCCGACTGCCATATGTTCCTCCGGTTCAAACGACATCAGGACAACCCGGTAACCCTCCCGGGATAGCAGTCCGGCAAGAAGCAGGCTCTTGTCATCACAGTCTCCCGAACCTTCAACAACCGTCTCAACCGGATATTTCGCCGGGTTGTCTGTAAGTGTTTCGTACCGGAGAGACTGGACGAACGTTGTCATAAGTTCAAGGAGCTCATCGTCAGAAAGCCCTTTGTCGTTTTTAATCTTTTTGAACTCTTCTGCAAGGGCACGGTACATATCCTCCTGTGCAGGATCGTTTACCATCGACCGGTAACTTTCTGCAACCCAGACATCTTCAGATACATTTCCATAAATAATGACTTCCTTATTGGTGTTTTTAGCACCCAGGTACACAGAGTTACTGACCGGTACGGTGATGGTAATTGTTCCCAGTTCAAACGGGTACGAATGTGACGAAATGAGTGGGGGTAAATCAGATGACAGGGGGACAATATGGGGTGAAACAACAGATGCATGGGGCAGCAGGAGCCCACTCAGATACATTGCTAACACGGCTATAGCAAAAAAAAATAAAAACCCTATGAAAAAAGTCTTGATCTTATTCGTCATGAGTCTGTCTCCGGTTTATTATCTGACAGGTTGCAGTCACAGAATATCTTCCAAATGAGCGATGGAGTCGATGATATGCGTTGGTTTTACCGTGGCAATCCTTACTGCATCCTGTCGGAATTTTCCCGTTCTTACGAGAACGCTTCGCATCCCGGCATGGTAAGCCCCCCCGATATCTGTTGTTATATCGTCTCCAATCATCGCTACCTGTCCGGGGGGTAAACCCATGTCGTTCAGAGCCAGATCAAAGAATGCTGTTGAAGGTTTTCCCATAATTATTGCCGTTTTACCTGATGCAAATTCAAGTGCCTGCACGAACGGTCCGGCTGAAAGGGAAAGACCATCATGCGCCATCCAGTACCGGTCTTTCTCCAGGGCAATCAGTTCTGCTCCCTCCATAAGGTAGCGGAAGGCTGTATTGAGGCTGTCATACGTGATCATATCCCCGGCATCGCCAACAATCACAAAGTCCTGCTTTGCACCGGAATCACATACACAAACCTGTTCGAAATCCTGGTCAACATCGCCGGTTGTAAGGAGGTAACAACGCCGTTTGCCGGTTTTTTTTATATGAGCGACTGCTGCAAGGGGCGGGGTGAAAATGTATTCCTCCGGTATCTCAAAACCCATGGCTGATAACCGGCTTGCAATGGTTTTCCGGCATTTGCGCGTTGTATTGGAGACAAAGCGGAAGGTATAATCACTCCTCATAAGGGTTTTTATTGCTGCCTGTGCTCCTGCAACAGGCTGATCCCCGATATAGAGAACCCCGTCCAGGTCGATAAGAAAACCCTTGATGCCATTCATCCTGTTATCCCTGAATTATTGTTTTTATCAAATGCCAGATCGTTCAAAGGCATCTCCTTGTACCGGAAGGATTGTGTTTCCGGAAAGATTAAACGTCCCATTATGTCAGCGGATATAACCAGGCTTTCACTTTCACCCTGCACGGCTGGATGTTTATACGTTCATTTAGGGATGTAATCCTGACGATGGCTGCTCTCCAGGCTTCTGCCCGTATCGGATCCCTCTGGCACCAGCGTATGCAGACGCTGAAGGAATATGAAGTTGTTCGTGACGGTAATATATTTGGAACGAGCTTTTCAAACAGTGTTGTCCTCTCATCAGAGTATGATCAGGCGAGACAGCAACTGGATCATCTGATAGCCAGTTATCATGACCGGCCTTTCGAAGCCGTTTTTTCCGGGAAAGAGGTCTCCAATGAATGCGGCACCTGCTTTTCGCTAACGAGTCCGCATCCCATTCACCCACCGGCATTCGATCTCGATCGCTACCGGAACTGTATTATCAGCGATTTAACTCTCGTGCGGGGGATTGGCCCTGCAACGGAGAAACGACTCAGGGCCCGGGGGTACGAGACCCTGCATGATCTGGCCGGGCATCCAAAATACCGGCCAAATGTCCAGCCGGTTATTGACTGCATGTGTCGCGGGAATTCTCACGAAATCATGGATCTGGTTGGTAAACGACATGCAAAGTCACACCCGTTCGTGATGGGTGCAGCAGGATTGCACGAACCGGAGGATTACGTCTTTCTTGATATCGAGACCATGGGCCTGTTCTCCCGGCCGATCATTCTCTTTGGCATTGGCGTGATGGAAAACGGGGCCCTGAACGTTTACCAGTACCTGCTCCGGGATATCGCTGAAGAACAGGCAGCACTCTGCGAGACAATTCAGCATTTGTCGGGTGAACGAAAAGCCCTCGTGACATTTAATGGCAAAGCTTTCGATCTTCCGTATATCAATGACCGGCTCGGGTATTATGGGATGGACATTCCCGCCCGTGTCCCGCATTTTGATGTCCTTCATTTCAGCCGCAGGCACTGGAAGGACCAGTTCCCCTCCATGCGCCTCACTGCACTGGAACGGGAGATCTTACATATTCACCGGCAGGATGATATCCCCGGCCAGATGGTGCCGGAATTTTATGAGACATACCTGCGTACCGGCAATTGCGGTCCGCTCGTACCGGTTGTTGAGCACAACCGGCAGGATATCCTCTCGCTTGCCCGGTTGTTCTTCCATTTATTGGGGGAATCCTATGGCTGTTGAAGATGTAATCCGGCTTCTCGCCACCAACCCGGTCTATCGTACTCGTGTAGTACATACCGAAATTCTTGAACCTGAACCTCCGCATTATGGTACACTTGATATACCCCTTTCTGACAGTATCTCCTCATACCTTGATCAGAAGGGCATCCTGCTTTACACGCACCAGTGCGATGCCATCAACCACGCCCATGCCGGAAAAAATGTGATTCTCACCACCCCAACGGCAAGCGGCAAGACCCTGGCATTTAATATCCCGGTTTTTTCGGCTCTTGAGATCGACCCGGATGCCCGTGCATTGTACCTGTACCCGACAAAAGCATTGTCAAACGATCAACTCGCTACACTTGAACAGATGGCAGACTATACCGGCATTTCGGCAAAACCTGCTATCTATGATGGTGATACTCCCCAGTCCCGGCGAGCGGCAATACGGGATCACTCGCGGATAATTATTTCCAATCCCCATGAGATGCATCACGTCCTGTCCTGGCACATGAAATGGCGCCCGCTGTTTGCCAACCTACGGTATATTGTCATCGATGAGGCACACCGGTACCGGGGGGTATTTGGCTCCCATATTGCGATGCTGGTCCGAAGACTGTCGCGACTCTGTCTTCACTATGGTTCACATCCGCAGTTCATCCTGTCCACTGCAACACTGGCAAATCCGGAGGAGTTCTCCCGTCGTCTTACCGGTCATGCCTTTGAACTGGTAGATGGGAATGGATCGCCGCATGGCAGAAAACACTTTGTCCTCTATAACCCCTTCTACGATGGTGTAGGAGAACGTTCCACTCACCAGGAAACAAAAGATCTCCTGGTCTCCTGTGTGAAGAATGATCTTCAGACCCTGTGTTTTACCGGTTCGCGGAAGATGGCTGAACTCGTCACGCTCTGGGCCCGTGAGGATGCACGGCGAACGAGTGCCCCGCTTGCAGATGCGATCTGCGCGTACCGGGCAGGTTATCTCCCAGAAGACCGGCGGGCAATCGAGACACGCCTCAAGGATGGAACAATGAAGGGAGTTGTATCGACAAATGCGCTCGAGCTCGGCATTGACATCGGATCGCTCGATGCCGTGATTATATCCGGTTACCCGGGCACCATGATGTCCACCTGGCAGCAGGCCGGCAGGGCCGGGAGGAAAGGCGATGTATCCCTGGCCCTCCTGGTTGCGCAGGCTAACCCGCTCGACCAGTACTTCATGAACCACCCTGAACAGTTCTTTTCCCGTTCGCATGAACATGCAATTGTCGATACGGATAATCCCTATATCGTATCCGGACACCTCCTTTGTGCCGCAGCTGAGCTTCCCCTGCGTGAAGATGAAGATCGCATATTTTTCGGCGATGCATTCCCCCAATTGTTACCGGAACTAGCATCCACCGATCTCGTGAGGAAGACTTCACGCGGGTGGGTGTATTCCGGGCGGGGCAGAGCTGCAGAACTGGTAAGCCTCGGGGGCATACCCGGCGAATCATTCCGGATCATGTGCCATGGCAGGGTGCTTGAGACCATGGACCGCGCGCAGGCATACCGGGAAGCGCATAAGGGGGCGATCCTTCTCCACCAGGGTGAGATGTTCCTTGTCAGGGAAATGGATCTGGAAACCCATGTCGTACGGGTAACTGAGGCCGACGTGGATTACTACACGCAGCCCTTAAAACAGGTGGACCTTGCGATTATCGAGTCCCTTGAAACCCGTGAACTGAATGGCGTGAAATGTGCCTTTGGGGTTGTGGAAGTGACAGAACAGTACACCGGTTACAAGATCAAGCGGGGCGATACCATCATTGGCGTTGAATCTCTCAGTCTTCCTCCGCTCACCTTCCGGACAAAAGCGTTCTGGCTCAATCCTGCTCCCGATACGGAACAGCACGTTATGAAAGCAAATCTGGATTTTGCCGGCGGACTGCACGGCGCAGAGCATGCCCTCATTGCCCTCATGCCCCTGCATGTGATGTGCGATCGATGGGATATAGGTGGATTGTCTTCAGCTGCATATGGTGAGAATGCGGAACCCGTTATATTTGTGTACGATGGATATGAAGGGGGGATAGGACTCGCTGAGAAAGCCTACGAGATCCTGCCCGACCTGTTTGCAACAGCCCATGCCCTGGTACGGGACTGCAAATGTGATGATGGCTGCCCGTCCTGCATTTACTCGCCCAAATGCGGCAATGACAACCAGCCGCTCGATAAGATTGCGACCACGCTTATCCTCGGGGAGCTCTGCCGGGAACCGGTGATCTCTGAATCAGCCATGGATACCGTAAGCTCTGAAACCGCCTCTTCCTGAACCATTTTTTTATCCGCCCTGCTTCGTGATCTCCGGGTTTTCCGGGAATAACACAATAAATGTACCCATGCGACCCCCCATCACGACTTCAACATGAGAATACTCAAACATTCGACGTTAATCCTGCAAAAAAATGCCTGTAATCCAATAAGTATCGGAGGGGGTCGCATGGGTACATTTTATTTTTGCCGCCCGGACTTCTGTCGCTTTTTGGCGTTCCCTGCAATACTCTGTCATCCATGAACAGACCGTAAATATAAGGTTGGAAATCGGGTTGGAGATTGGGTCAGGGCCAGTCAAATGTACCTGTGCGACCCCCTCCCCCCTCTAAAATTGAAGGTATGATAGTGGGATGATACTCGTGAACGTCAAAAAATGAACGTCAAAAAGTGATTTTAAAGAAACTGCAGGATTTCTCCTGTGCAAAAAAGAAATTATTCCCTGATTGTTGAACTTACGGAAAGAAATACCGGTCCCCGCACATCCACTTTCTTGTTGTTGTCCGTAATGGCCCGCATTGCGAACTCCTCAATTTTCAAGTTAATATCACTGGGGAGTTTTCCCATCTTCACCTGTACGGTGGTAGACTTCCCGCACCGGGCTGCTTCTTCAATCCGGGCAGCTGCGAGTGCTGCAACTGCACTCAGGTAGCTGATGCCGGTTGAGATTCCTTCGGTCCGCACCTGTTTCCACTTCTCAACATCCGGTACACCAAGAATCGATCCATCGTGGACAAATATTTCATTGGCGCAGGCAGGACCGCAGAGCTTTGCATTGGATTCCGGTTCTTCTACAGCTACTTTTACCGATACTCCGCCAAGAGTCCCTTCCCATGCATCGAACGAGCACGGTCCGGCTGCGGCGCCATTTGTGGTGGCGATACGGATAATCGCTGCTGCAAGCTGCTTTCCTTCCGGAGACACCGGCTCTTCCCGTATATGAACTGCACGGGCGATTTCCCTGTCCGTGATCGTTTTGGGGAAGAACTGGGGGAAACAAAGCTGCCGGACATCATTGGAATTGTAGGCAATCATTGCAAGCCGCTCAACACCCAGCCCAAGGTTCATGACCGGTACTCCTATGCCGTATTCGGCAAGTGCCGAGGGGGAGTACATACCAAACGTTGCTACTTCTACCCATCCGTGCACCGGGTGGCGGGCATAGACTTCAGTCTGCGAATCCGGCATATAGTACTTGGATCGTTTCTCATCCGGCTGGAACCGGAAGTCCGTGTACCCGAATGCGGAAAGGAGCGCCTCGCTGACTGCTTTACCATCTTCAATGGTTACATTTTCTCCGGCAATGATACAGGATGCCGAGTGGTAGGTCATGAGCCGTGTCGGTCCCTCGGCCTGCTCGCGCCGGAAACACCGGTCAACGGAGAACATACGGATAGGGAGAGCGGTTTTCTCCCAGATGGCTCCAAGAGTCATGAACCAGCCGCTCGTCATGTGGCTGCGCAGCGTGGAGCGCGAGGATTCGGGAACAAGTGCTCTGAATTCCGGAAAGACCGCGTCAAGGATGTGCACGACCAGTGCATCGTCAACGCCCAGTACCTTGGAGAGCTCAAAAGTGAGTTCGTCCCCGTCAATCTCTGACTTCTTGTATGCGTGGAGTGTCTCTCTCAGGTGCTCCTCGGTCTCCTTGGTCATAGGCTGGTAATGCGCATGGTGATGGGCTTGTGCAACCGGCACTGCATCCCCATGGGCGAGCGGGCTCCGGTGGCTCATCAGGATCTCGTTGATCTCATCGAGCTGTTTCCGGGCGATCCCGACGTTAGGGCGCGGGAGCCCTCCTAAGTAGAAGACCCGGTCGAGCACGGCCATTGCCTCGGGGCCGAACTGCCGGTAGATATCCTTCTCTTCGATGATGACCGGGTTTTCTGCTTCATCAAATCCCAGCGAAAGGTAGGTCTCGCGAAGCCGGTTTATCGTGGCAAAGATCGGGTGCGCCTGGGCCCGTTTAAACGAGAGGCACGGATAGGTTGCTGCATGTCCCGGGGGTGTTACAACCGACGGGCCTTCATGCCAGGCCTCTTCAAAATTTTCATGCGACTTTCGTTTCCATTCTTCAGGATTAAATCTCATGTTTTACGCTCCAGGCAGACCACTCTGCTCAATTTATTCTCATCTTTGATCCGGTAATCGGAGGCAGCGGCGATCTTCTCTGCAAACGCACGCACACGCTCGTGCTCCGGCATATTCTCTCTAGCCAACCGGTTTCTACTGTATCCCAGATACATATATCCCTTCACTTCCACAAATGACGCGCCGGAATCCTGCAGGATTGCTGCATATTTTTCCGGTGCGAAATCATTGAGATCCCTGACAAGGGTGATTCGCACTGCGGACCGTCGCGTTCCCAGCAGGGCAAGGCTCTCGTTCACCCGCTCCCAGTAATCTTCCTGCGGGCGGCATACTGCGAGATAGGTCTCCCGATCCGGTGCATCGAGCGAGACATACATCTGGTATGGGTGACACCGGCGGAGCATATCGGGATTGGTCCCATTACTCACGAGAAATGTTGTATAGCCCTTCTCTTTGAAGAGATCGATAAGTGCCGGGAGCTGACTGTAGAGTGTTGGCTCCCCGGAAAGCGAGATGGCAACATGTTTTGGATCCAGCGCTTCCTGCCACTTTTCGGGAGTGACGGTATTATCGAGAACGGCATTGTACCCCGCAAGAGCTTTTTTCTGGAACTTGTGCACCCCGGCAAGGATTGTCTCGGGTGAACACTCCTCTGTCTCGACCATCTCCTCTTCATAGGATCGCCAGCAGAAGAGACAGCGCTGGTTGCAGTGCTGGGTAGGGGTCATCTGGACGCAGCGGTGGCTGTCAATCCCGTAGAACTGGTGCTTGTAGCACATGTCGCCGCCCATGAGTGCCCGTTTGCACCACATGCAGGGCTTGAGAGCAGCGCCCGAAGTCTTTGAAAAAAACTGGTATCCCTGCCTGCGCAGGGCATCACATGGTGCGGATGGCATCGATCCCAAGTGTCTCTAACGACTCTTTGAGTGTATTCTGCGCCGCTTTCACGAGCGTAAGCCGGCGATCGCGGACATTTCCCTCGCTTTTCAGTACCGGGTCAAAGTGATAGAACGAATTGAAGACATCTGCAAGCTCGCGGGAATAGGTAGCGAGGATATGAGGACGGAGCTCCGCAATTACCCGCTCGATGACCATGGGCAGCTTGGCAATCTGCTTGGCAAGGGCAATCTCTGCCGGGGTCTCAAGATCATAGCACTCCTCAAAGGGACCTGCTTTATCGAGAATACTGCAGGCACGGGCATGGGAGTACTGGATGTACGGGCCGCTCTGGCGCTCGAAGTCCAGCGCTTCCTTCCAGTCAAAGACAGTGCTCTTTTCGGGAGATACCTTCACGATGTCGTAGCGGACTGCTGCTAGACCGACCGACTGGGCGATTGCCCTCCGGGCCGGTTCATCGAGTTCAGGTCTCCGTGCGGTCACTTCATCGAAGGCCCGCTTGTTGATCTCGGTGATCAGGTCATCGGCCGAGACGAACTTGCCTGCCCGGGTGCTCATCGACCCTTCCGGCAGGGATACGAACTCGAAGTGGACGATCTCCGGTACCTTCTCCCCGAGCAGTTTCATGGTGCACTGGAGCTGTGCGCCGATCAGCTTGTGATCGGCGCCAAGCACATCGATCACCCGGTCAAAGTGTGCCCCTTTCCAGGTATGGAATGCAAGGTCGCGGGCTGCATAGACTGAGGTGCCGTCACTGCGCCGGATCACGTACTTGTTCTCGAACCCGAACTCCGCAAGATCGAGTGCGAGCGTCTCTTCCTGCCGGGCCTGCGGGAGTTTTCTTATCCGGTTAATGATCCGCTCAGTGTAGCCGTTCCGGATGAAATCGCTCTCCCAGACAAACCGGTCATGCGCCACATTGAGACCCTTCATCGTGACTTCGAACCCTTCTAGGCAACGCGAGACCTCGTTCCGGAACTTTTTGACCGTTGGGGTATCGCCTTTCTCCACCAGCTGCATCAGTTCATTGACCTGCTGGGTGATCTGGGGATCCTTCTCAATCTCGCGGTTCGCTGCTATGTAGATACGGGCAATATGGGCATCCTGTTTCTCGCCCTCATGCTGGGTGCTGTCGAGATGGGTAAAACCCCAGACCACGATAGCAATCTGCCGGCCCATGTCATTGACATAGTACTGCACTTCAAGCCGGTAGCCTGCCTTGCGGAATGCCCGGGCAAGAGTGTCCCCGAGGATCGAGTTCCTGATATGCCCCACATGGAGAGGGCCGTTGGGGTTGGCACTCGTGTGTTCAAGAACAACACGGGTTGTTTTTTTCTCAAGGGAACCATAGCCGGGTTTCAACGCGGCTTTGATCGTATCGCTGACATATTCTTTACCGAAAACGAAATTGATATACGGGCCTTTCGCTTCGATTGTCATTCCCGCAAGTTCAGGATGTTTTGAAAGCTCCGCCACAAGATCCTGTGCGATCTTAACGGGGGCCTGTTTCTTCTGCTTTGCCAGTGCGAACGCGACAGTCGTGGCGAGATCGGCATGCTCCCCGCCTTCAGCCAGCAGAACATCGTCCACTCCTGTAATCTCCTTAAGTACGCGTTCCAGTATTATTCGTTTCTCGAGTAACATCAGCTTCCCGTCCTGTAGCGCAGGATTGCAGCAATCCCGCCGAATGCGGAGAAGAGGATCGACCCCTCTTCAAAATCATCGGAGATTAACTCGACCTTGGCACTGCTCTGTTCAGCAAGCTTTGTGAGTTCATCCACAATATCGATCTCCTCTTCAAGAATGAGTGGTGCGGTACATTTCGGACATGCACCAAGAGGGATGTCACGGACTGTTTTTCCCGCATCGATGTGAACCGTCTTCTCATCGGTGAAATCGCAGTTCTGGCATTTTATCCGGAGCCGGGATTTGCGGAGGTTTGCCGAGAGGAGCAGGGTATCGACTGCACCAAGTTCAAGATTTTTCCTGATGCTCTCTTCCCCGTAGGCAGCAATACTGGCATCCTTGATGAGTTCCCGCAAGAACCGCTCCATGAACGCTTTTTCCTTGATGACGCCCATACCTTTGAGGGCATCCTTTGCCGCATCCACCAGCTCGGAAAGCCCGTCTTCATTGGTGTAGGCTACGTCATAGATTCCGATAATCCGTTTCTGAACTTCGTGATGGAGGAAGTTACCGGCTTCGAACTCCTCTTTTGTTGGGCTGGGGCCTCCGATAAGCACACCCTTGAACCGCTCGAAATAATCCTTCTCGGCAAGGAAGATGGCACTGGCCCGTTCCCCTATTCTAGTATAGAACTCGGCAATCGCAATCTCCCTGAGACGTCCGAAACGGGCAGCGGACTGACCGCCTTTGCGTGTCTTTCCCGGGACCGTTGAGGTTGTACCGCCAACGGGTTCGATCCGGTTGCCGCGCAGGAAGCCCCAGTAGGCTTCCCGACGATCGAGAACGAGAAGTCCATAGATGGACTTCTCTTCAAGCATCTGTTTGAGCGGCTCGAGCTCGAAGTTCGAGCTGCAGCGATACATATAGAGGTTGAGAGGTTCGGGAGGCTCGACGATCGTGCACTGGAGATCCGTGCGATCGCCATAGGTTTTGACCGTTCCGCAGAAAACCGCAAGCCCATGCAGTGGCGGGCGCTTGTAGTATTTGAGCCGGGAAAGGATTGAAGAGATGGCACTCTGGACATTGACTTTGGTCTGTTTGCTCTTGATGTTCGCACACTGGCCGAACTCATCCTTGAGCTGATTGGTAACATCATAGATCTGCTTGTCAGGGGGAATGTAGATCGTGATAAGTTCCGTCCCGTCACCCTGTTGTAACTCGAGCTTCTCGAGCGCCTTTTTGAACTCGTAACGCTTTCGCGCGTCGTCCATCTCCCGTTCTTCTGCCATTGCCGGTCTCAAACCTCTCTGGAGCTATTACTTATTCACCCTTGTGTGGCATAAATTTGCCTCAAGTGCATAATGATCTGTGTATCGACATCGCTGTTGATGCCATGGTCGCCGGAAAATTCGCTGAATGTCTTGGGTTCCAGTGCAAGATCAAAGAACTGTTTTCCATTTGAAAACGGGATGATTGGATCATTGAGCGCATGGAAGATCCAGACCGGGCGAGGGGCGATTTTTGAGAAATAGGTACTTGGCTCAACTGATGTGGCGAACCGGATCGGATCTCCCGAATATCCCTGTTGAATTGTTGAATCAAGTAATCCCCAGTCGGATGTAGAGATACCCACGTATCCGGCGAATTGGGGATCCACTCCGGCAGCAACTGCTGCATACCGCCCCCCATTGCTGGACCCTATCGCGTAGACCGGTACAGAGAAACGGCTGGACGCGATCTTCTGCGCGCTGACCAGATCACAGATTGAGAGATAATATTGCGGCCATTCCCCTTTTTCAAACCGGATGTAGTCCTGCTGGATCAGTTGAGGGCTGAAAGGAACACCAGGGGTTTCTGCACCATTGCCCCGTGTATCGGTAAACATGAACGCATAACCGGCTGCTGCATACCGTACCATCCGTCCCTCATGGCCGGCAATCTTCTCACCTGCACCGGGAGAATACACGATTACGGCTATTGGGTTTTTGGGAGCCGCGAGGTACGTGACAACATCACCGCTCTGCGTGTGCATGATAATCCGGGTTTTTGTATATGTTTCATTCGAGAAGAGTACCACTTCGCTTGTCGTTACCGGTGCACAGGTAACGGAAAGTCTGCCCGCATCATCTACTGAATATGCAGGTTTTGCCACGGTGCCCGGAATATCTGTACATCCGGAACACGCAATGAGCAGGACCAGGATGATTCCTACCGTAAGTAATGAACGCATCATCAACACCCGAAACAGTGGTGGATAAGGCAGATAGTCTTGGCATCGATTATCGTGCCATCACGGACCATCGCAGACAGATCGCTGATGGCAACATCCACCACCTCAATAATCTCATCCTCATCTTTCCCGTACTCCCGCGAGGGGGAGAGGTCCCGGGCTTCGAATAAGAAGATCTTCTCATCGGTATATCCCGGGGTTGTATAAATGAACCCTTTTTCCAGCATTGTCTGCGCTGCAAAACCAGTCTCTTCGATCAGTTCCCGGTGCGCAGTCTGCAGGGGATCTTCACCGTCCTCCATTGTTCCCGCTGGAGCTTCGAAAATGTACTGGTCAATCGCATACCGGTATTGTTTAAGCAGTTTGCATCGCTCACCTGCAATGGGAAGAATTGCCACGGCATTGCTCGGGTGGACGATCACCCGCTCTTTTTCAATCCCGTTCGGGAGCCGGATCATGCGGCTCTCTATCCAGAGGCGCCTGCCACGGAAGATCTCCATTCATTCCTCGTAAGGAATTGGATCCTGTTTTCCGATTGCTGCAAATGCTTCCTTTCGGAAATGGCATGATCCGCAGGTACCGCAGGCCTTCTCTTCATTCCGGTAACAGGACCACGTGTGCTCGTACGGAACCCCCAGTTTCATACCCGTGCGCAAGATGTCCGTCTTGGTCATCCGGATGAAGGGCGTCTTCAGAACGATCGTGGTCGTGTCCTTTGTACCCAGATCGATCACGCGCTGGAACGCCTCGATAAACTGCGGGCGGCAGTCCGGGTAGCCACTGTAATCGAGTGACTGGACCCCGATGAAGATCGCATCTGCATCTTTTGCCTCAGCAAAACTGGTTGCAATGGAGAGGAGGTTTGCATTCCGGAACGGTACGTACGTATTGGGAACGTGTGCCCGGGCCGTATCAAATTCCTCAACAGCAATTTTTTTGTCCGTGAGGCTGCTCTCTCCAAACTGGGAGAAATAACCGACATTAACCGCGATGAAATCTTTTGCATTGAGCAGGGAGGCGATCTTCTGTGCGCAGGCCAGTTCTTTGGATTCAGTCCGCTGACCGTAGTTCAGGTGCAGAGCGCAGATATCATATCCTTCGCTCTTTGCCAGGTATGCGAGCGTGGACGAGTCCATGCCGCCGGAAAGTAAACATACTGCTTTCATTTCACACCAATGATCTTGTGCAGCTGAAGCTGGAACCTGACCGGCAGGTTGTTGACTAATATATATTGTGCAATAGTGGCATAATTGCTGCCGGTAACCGGTGAGAAGAAGATTTCCCCGGCAATCCGGTGCGAAGCCATGATCTCCTGTGCATACCGGCAGTCGGTTTCATCCTTGAGAACGAACTTCACACTATCCTGCGGACGGATGGTATTGAGCAGCGACAGGTCGCTCTGTTCTCCGGATGACGGGCATTTCACATCCATGCAGATCGATGCATAGGGTTGTAACCGGGTAAAGGGATAGGTACCGTTCGTTTCAATATCGATCAATGCGCCCCGCTTGTGCAGGGATACGAGCAATGGTTCGAGTTCGGCTGCCTGCATGAGCGGTTCGCCTCCGGTAATACAGATGTACGGGAGATTGATGCGCCAGACCTGCTCAAGAATCTCATCAGGACCCATCTCCCGCCCCCCTGAACGGGAATACTCTGTATCGCACCAGTGGCAGTTCAGGTTGCAGCCGGCAAGCCGGAGGAAGAGGCATATTTTGCCCTGGTTTTTGCCCTCTCCCTGAAGGCTCCTGAAGATTTCAATGACCTTCATTCAGGTTAGCTCGGCGCAGGCTGTTGGGGATTCCCAGACACGTATCTTGGTTACTTTTGCCTTTATTCCCTGATCCCGGCATACAGCGGTAAGATCATCCCGGATTATAACTGCCATCAGTTCGCTGGTTGGCTCACCGGGGGTAGTAATAACCGGGTGGAATTCCTCAATGCGGGGGACCATCGGGTCCTCCCGGTTCAGGATGATCTGGTGATCATACTTGTTAATCACCTGCTTGATCAAACTATAATCGATCAGGATTTGTGTTGCAGGGTCCGGTTCCCCTTCCATCCAGACCTCAATCTTCCACCGGTGTCCATGGAGATTGGCGCACTTCCCCTTGTAATGGAGCAGACGGTGGCTGGTATCGATCTGCACCTCTTTATAGATCCCGACTTTCATCGCATATCATTGGCCTCGCAGGATATAATATTATTACGAGTGGGGGATAATAGTATAAGACAGTCAGGTGGAGAGCCACAATTTATAAATCGGAACCCCGCGATTGTATATATCTCAGTGTGGGTTATCGATAACCACAAAAACAACTAAAATGAGGTTATTTAATGGGACAGGGTAAATTTGCAGCCAGAAAGATGGTTCGGGACTCAAATAAGTTCCGGTGGGCAGACAAGAAC
>JANYKQ010000020.1 GCA_025358115.1 Methanomicrobiales archaeon
CCCTTGCGGAATGCGTTCGGGCGTGATCCACGGTTCTTCTTACCACCGTAAAAGCTTCGCATCCTCTCGACGCCCAGGGGGCCGTCGACATAGACGCGTCTCAACACTGCTGCTGCCCGAATGAACCACCAGTCGGGATCCTCAGGCGGCATTTCCTTGTGTACCCCGGTCTTTGCAAAGGCAGCCCACTCCGGCGGTGCTACTTCTTTCCGCTTCTTGAGCTCCTCAGCGACCCTTCGGATAATATGGTCGGCGGGGACGTCGTATACTGTTGTCATCTAGAGACCTCACTGTTGAATAATTCAATAACAGTCTTTACTTATTTGCGAAGAAAGTTTTTATATATTTCCAAGAGGCGGAATGCCTGTTTGCCCGAAGAAAAAAGCAGATTTACTTTTTTAAGTTGTACTTTTTATCTGCAAGTACCATCGTACGTCCCCGGGTTTCCACCAGTTTTGCCCTAGCCTGCAGGGCAATCGCCTTGGGATCGACTTCAATTGCCTGGAGCCATTTTACCTTGATCATCTTCCGGTTCTTGAGCTGGGCGACGATCTCTTCGATCATCGTATCAGTACAGCCCTGTTTGCCAATCCATACGGTTGGCTTGAGTTCCTGCATCAATCGATTCGCTTCATCCGACATGAGGTTTCACCACACGATATCTGGTATGTTTATTGCAGGATCCGCACGTGACCACGACATTGCCGCGGTGCACCCGCACCCGCTTATTGCTTCCCGGTACGAGGTAAGTATTGCAATGATGGCAGTACTGGCGGCGCAGTTCCTGCGGGATCCGGATCCGCTGGCGCATTGCAATCCTGCGCGCGAGTTCTACATAACGGTTGCTTAATTCCGGAAACTCTGCAAATGCGAGCCGTGCCTGCTCGAACAGGACTTCAATACGCTCCCGTGCAATCTGCTTGGTCACAGGATTTTTGGATCGCTCTTTCATTGCCTCGTCACCGGCTCCCGGTTGTGCTATACTATCAGCGTCCCAGATAAAATAGTCGCGGTGTACGTAGGGATCCCGGACCATATAGGGTTTTTCATCTGCCGAAAAGGATGTTCAAAGAATCCGGACCTTCCGCCCCTCAATGACAAGCCGGTCTTCGCAGAACAGGCGGATCGCTTCCGGGAACACGATATGCTCCTGCCCTAATATCCGCTCCGCGAGATCATCTTCGTCATCGGAATCCAGGACCGGCACACATTTCTGGAGGATGATGGGGCCCCCGTCCAGGCTCTCATCCACGAAATGCACGGTGCAGCCGGCCACCTTTACCCCATGCTGGACAGCCTGTCGCTGGGCATGGAGTCCGGTAAAACCGGGCAGGAGGGCGGGATGGATATTGATCATCTTTCCGGGAAATGCCCGGACAATGGATGCGCCGAGAATGCGCATATAACCGGCCAGGACAAAGAGATCCACGTCCACCTCCTGCATGGAGGAGAGCAGTGCGCGCTCATAAACTTCCCGGGAAGGAAACGTGGCATAATCGATGATCCTGCACGGGATCCCTGCGTTCTGTGCCCGTTCAATAGCGTAAGCTTTCGGGTTGTCCGTGATCAGGGCTGCACATTCAGCAGGGACGTTTCCCCTCCCGATCGCATCGATGATCGCCTGGAAGTTTGAACCCCTGCCTGACGCAACCACTGCAATACGTTTCATTCTGATCTCCTCAAGGGGAAGCCGGCATCACTCGTTGTTTTTCGGATCCACGGGCTTCGGGTGGACTACGATCTTCACTTTTATGATCCTGCGCCCATGCATCTGCATCACCACAAGCGTGACTCCATTGCCAATGGCGATGTCAGCCTTCTCACCGGGATGCTTGGGAAGATGTCCGAGACGGTCGATGATGAGTCCCCCGATAGTCTCATAGGATTCATCGGTCGGGAGGGAAAGGTCCATTTTGTCGTTTATATCCTCAACCCAGGTCTGGGCATCGACAACAAAGACACCCGGTGATAGTTCCTGCACCTCGGGTTCTTCCTTGTCGAATTCATCCATGATGTCGCCGACAAGTTCTTCTAAGATATCCTCAACCGTCACGATACCGACAAAACTGCTGTACTCATCAATGACAACAGCCATCTGCACCCGGTGCACCTGGAGTTCCTTTAACAGGTCATCGATCTTCTGGGTTTCAGGCACAAACATGGGGTCGTACATTACTTCCTTGATGGCTGAGTCCTTCCGCCGGGAGACCATCGCAGAGAAGACATCCTTGACATTTAAAATACCGGTGATATTATCGATCTGCTCATGGTACACGGGAATGCGCGAGAACCCGGTATCATTGAAGATCGTGATCGCCTCTTCAAAGCTGACCGTATCTTCCATGAGAATGACATTGACCCGGGGTGTCATGATCTCCCGGGCAGTAGTGTCGGCAAATTCGAGCACCGAGTAGAGCATGTCCTGCTCGCCCTGCTCGATCGTGCCCTCTTCCTTGCCCACGTCAATCCATTCCTTGATCTCCTCTTCCGTTACGGCCGGTTCTGCCACATCCTTTCCAATCCCTAAGGATGGGCTGACCCGTTCGACAGCCCAGATAACCGGGGCCAAAAGGCGGGACATGAAGAGGATGATGGGAGCTACCGTGAGAGCAAAGGAATCCGAGGCCCGGGCCGCATAGATCTTGGGGCCGATCTCACCAAAGACAAGCAGCACGATCACGACAAAACCGGTGGCAATCCCAACACCCAAATCTCCGAACATCTGGATCGCAATGGCCGTTGCAAGTGAAGCAGCGGCAATATTGACAATATTGTTGCCGATAAGGATAGTGATGAGCAGGTGTTCCGGGGACTCTTTTAGTGTAGCAATAGCTTTTGATCCGGGCCTTCCTTCATTGGCCAGAGTCCGGGCTTTTGCCCGGGTAATCGAGATTAACGCAACTTCCGCACTGGAAAAAAACGCGGAGAGGAGGATACAGATAATGAAGATCAGGATCTCCAAAGCGTCCTGGATCATTGTATTTCACATCGTGCGGTTGCACGCAGCATTTGCCCATTCATAAACGAAATTTCACTACTATATACGAGGGGGAATTAAATAAAACCAGCGCTTATCCCATGCATTCCCGCATAAAGGCGCAATCACGGGTGAGTACCGCAATCTTTTCTTCTGCAGATAGGATACTGTCAAAGTTCAGGTCCTCGATCTCCAGCGTGAGACAGCCGTCGTACCGGTGATCCTTTAAGCATGCCATGACCCGGGCCATGGATGCGTGGCGATCAAGCGGGAAATGTGCCTTGCCGTGATCAAACCGGCTGATATGCACATTGACCAGGCGGTCATGGCAGAGTTCAATGTACCGCAGTGCCTCAGCCTCGGATTTGGAGCAGGCATGCGCTACATCAAGCGTAAAAAACAACCAGGGTTCCTCATCGAGAAGCTGCCGCACCCTGTCCGGGGTGCAGAGCAACGAATTGACAGCGGGTTCCATGTTCTCCATGGCGATTATGGCAGGACACCCCCGGGCCGCCTCGCGGAGTACTGAAATGTAATGATCGAAGCGGATAAAATCCGCATTACCCGGTAGGCGCTTTGCCGTGCGCCTTCCGGGATGAACGGTGAGTACAGACGCACCGAGTTCTCCGGCTGTCAGCAGGGACCTGACAGCAGACTCAACGGATATATCGGCTACATCCGGGTTGATGGAGCAGGGATTTAGATCAAGAATTGGGGAGTGTACGGTGAGTTGGGTGAACTCCGGATGAGTCTTCCTGCACGCGTTCACCTCATCGGTCGGAAGATCGCGGAGCCAGAAATCCGGAGTCTCGAGCCAGAACTCCATTGCGTTCAGGCCGGAACGGGAAACAAATGAAAAAATATCAGGAATCGTGTACTCGTGAAAGAACATACTTGCAACAGAGAACGAAACCATGGTAGTACTAATTGATATGCGGTTTTTGCCTAATAGTTGTTGATGGACTGGTTCAACAAGCCCGATGAATCTCCCGGTGGAAAGACCGCACCCCTCCAGGTCTCGGAACTCTCTGCCATCATCGAAGACCTCCTTGAGGATGCCCGGTTACAGGGTGTCTGGGTCAAAGGCGAGGTGACCAACTATACCCACCATTCACGGGGCCACCGCTACTTCTCCCTCTCGGAAAAAGGGATGGGAGGAACTGCTGCGGTCATCAAATGCGTGATGTGGCGCTCCGATGCCGAACGCCTCGCATTCAGTCCCGCTGAGGGGATGGAAGTAATAGTCTCCGGCACGGTCCGGCTGTATGCACCCCATGGTTCGTACCAGCTGCAGGTAAAAGAGATGAAGAAGGCAGGTCTTGGCGAGAAGTACCTGCTCGTGGAGCAATGGAAACGGGAATTGCTGGCAGAGGGATGTTTTGCCCCCGAAAAGAAACGCCCGCTTCCGGCATTTCCTCATAAGATTGGGGTTGTCACCTCAGAGACCGGGGCGGTTATCCATGATATTACGACCGTTGTTACCCGGCGCTATCCGGTGGAGATCATCATCTCACCCACCGCTGTTCAGGGTGAAGGGGCGCATTGCGAAATTGCCCGGGCAATCCATCGCCTCGGGGGATGCGTGGATGTCGTTATCGTTGCCCGGGGGGGAGGCAGCTTTGAAGACCTGTTCGAGTTCAATCACCCGGATGTCGTGCGGGCGATTGCGGCCTGCCCGGTGCCGATCGTCAGTGCGATCGGCCATGAAGTGGATGTAACCCTGGCCGATCTTGCGGCTGACCTCCGGGCACCGACACCCTCGGCTGCAGCGGAACTGGTGGTACCCGATCGTGCAGTCCTCCTCCAGCAGCTGCATGAACTTAAATCCCTGCTGTCCGCAACCCTGCAGGGCAGGATAGCATGGGCCCGGGAGGAACTCAACGGGATGCGCGACCGGCTGCGGCCTCAGCGGTTTTCACACCGGATCGAAGACCGAAAATCCACTACGGCCGACCTGGCCGACCGGCTCGAACGGGCCTGCAGGACCCGGATCGAGCGCGAACGCCTGCTCCTGGCAGAGACAAAGACTGCACTGGAGAGCCGGAGCCCGCTTGCGGTTCTTGCCCGGGGCTATTGCGTTGCAGAAAAAGAGGGCCTGATTGTAAAAAGTACTGAAGGGATTGCCCAAAACGATCGGATGAAGATCCGGTTTTATGATGGAAATACTGACGTAGTTGTAGAGCAGGTGAATCATGACAGAAACCTATGAGACAAAAACCGAACAACTGAGACAGATCATCGAGAAGATCGAAGACGGAAAGACCGGCCTTGACGAGAGCATGCGTCTCTATGAACAGGGAGCAGTGCTGGTAAAGCAGTGCGAGACCATGCTTGCCGAGGCCGAAGTGCGGATCACGACCCTCAGCCGGGACGCGTAGCAGTCATAGTCACGATCATTGTTTTTTCTGCAACCAGGTTTTTGATCAACTCATCGGGCAGCGTGGCTGCTACCCGGTCCGACAAGATGCCGATTGTCCGCCCGCAGACAAACGTGCTCCTGCGCCAGACCAGGTCTGTCGGGTGGGAGAGGGTAAACAGCGATGACCCATGTGAGTGGATTTCGGTTTCAGTTCCCCCGCACACAAGCCGGGTGAGAAGGCGCGCATCATCGTGCGAGAGCATTTTTTTAAATTCCGCAGAGAGCCCGGCACATCCTTTATCCGCAGCAATCCCGATGATACAGTTGCCCGTGCTCGTCAGGTGCGACTCTGCGGTCACTTCAAAGGTAGTCGGGTGGTTGCCGGACACCAGCGGGTGACCACGGCAATAGATAATTTCCTGTGCCTCCATGCTTTATCATGTGAGGGTTTCCATTCATATTCAATGTTTATTACCGCCCATTGCCCGGATTGCGGGGATGAGACCGAACACGAAGTAGTAGCCGAATCCCGCGATCAGCTGGTTCGCTGCACAACCTGCGGTCACCACCAGCGGATTGCAAAGGAAAAAGAGCCACAATCCCTCCTCGTCAAAACAATCGTATCCCGTGAAGGCACCTCAATTGTCGGTGCAATTGAACTTGCAGAAGATGATGAAGTCAATGTCGAAGACCACCTTGTTGCCGAATGCGGGGATGACGCATTCGGCGTCCAGGTCGCCTCGATTGAGCTGGCCGGCGACAAGCGGGTACAGCGGGCCAAGGCAAAGGACATCCTGACCATCTGGACCCGGGCCATCGAACAGGTGGTAGTCAAGATCTCCATCCATGACGGGAGAAAGACCATCCCCGTGTATATGCCCTGTGAAGGTGAACAGGAATTCATGGTTGGGGAGAAGTATGTAGTCTCCGGAAAACAGTTCAAGATCTCCCACCTCAAACTTCGTGACGGACCCCTGATGCGAAAGGAAGGCTGGACAACAGTTGCTCACCGCATAAAGCGGATCTACGGCATCCGGTCATAATTTTTTACATTATCTTTTTTATTCCTGATTTTTCGTTTCCGTATTGAACATGCACATCACGGGAAACTGCATTCCTGCAGGTGAATTTTAAAAAGGGTATAACCGGATCCACGTGCGGGAGATCCGGTCGGGAATGGCAGAATCGGTTGTCAGGAGGGTTCTGCGCACATATGAGTTTTAAAGATATTTTTTCAGGATCGCTTCGAGCTGCTCTGCATGGACAACTCCTTCAAGCCGCTCCTTGACCATATCATTGTCGAGAATCACTATGGTGGGCGTCACTTTTAACCCGTATTGCGAGATCATCAGCGGATTTTTTACCGCATCCAGCTCTTCAATTTTGACGGCCAGGTTTTTTTCCACTTCCCGGTTGATCGGGGTCTGCTCCATACAGCCCATGCACCCCGGCTGGTAAAAACAGATCACACGCACTGCCATGAACAGAAATGATCGGTTGTAATAAAAAAGAGTATGGGTATGAATCATCTGCCATTGATTGAGACGATGCGGATATCGGCAGTAGGGTACCCGAAGTCAACGACCACACCTTCCGGGGATTTGCTTGATACTTCTCCGACCCGCAGATACGATAATGAAGACGAATTGGTTGCCATCTCTTCAGGATTGTCCGACACACCCATGGTAAGGACATCCCCGACAGCGATCTCACTCAGGTTCACACCATTGCGCTTGAGCAGTTCCGGTGACCAGAGCTGGTTCATAGTGCCCTTCTGGGACAGGGTGACCCGTTTCTGTTCGTTCACTTTCATGCCAATGACAGCAGCACTTATCGCATCATATTCAGGCCGGAAAAGTGCAAACTGGGTGGCTATGCTGGCTTTGGTTGAGCTCACGGGTATGGGATAGATTGAGTGTGCCAGCGACTGGTTGGCAGTCAGGGAAATCTGCTTGGAGAGCAGCATGGCTTTCCCCGTAGAACTTGTTGTAAGAACGGAATTTCCCGCTGCATCGTACAGGGTGTAATCAATCACGGCTACATCCCCGGGTTTGATTACCGAAAATGCGCTGATCCAGCCAGAACCCATGCCCGAGACAATCATGAGCACGACAAAAAGGACACAGGCACCGACCACGACGAACTTTTTCCACTGTGCTACCGTTTTTTCTTTCTGTTTCTTTTCACCCATTGTTTACAATCCTCCCTACTACATCAGAATCAAACGGTCATAAACTATTCCGCCATGTTTTTAACCACCTGCAGAAAGGTTTGAAGAAAAATACCCCGACAGGAATAATCCTGATGTTTTGTACTGGGGTAAGGAGTGGTATCAATAACAAAATTCCCCTTATTCCGATGTCTTTTAGTACTCTCTTATCAGAACCTGTAGTGATGGACAAGAAGAAGGTCAAGGATTATATGACGTATGATGTCGTCAGCATTGATCTTCGCAGCACAGCAAAAGACGTAATTGAGATGATCCAGAAGACCAACCATGATGGTTTTCCGGTAGTTGATGGCGATGCGGTTGTGGGTTATATCTCTGCCCGCGATCTCCTTTTTATCCTGCCGGGGGCACCGGTTGAGCAGGTGATGTCAGGCAATCTCATTGTCGCTGACCCCGATATGGATATCAACGATGCAGCCCGGGTGATCTTCCGGTCCGGCATCCAGAAACTACCCGTGGTTGACGAGAAAAACCACCTGCTGGGTATCATCTCCAATTCAGATGTGATACGCTCGCAGATCGAACATGTATCCCCGGAAAAAGTGTTCAATTTTATCACAACGCTCAAAAAACTTTATGGCGTGGATCCCTCACTGGATCGCGGGACGGTCCCGGTCAAGGATCTCCTGCCCACCCAGTCAAAAATCTATGAAGATGAACTGGAAGGGCGGATGTACGAGATAAAAAAAGGTCTGGCAGAACCAATCATTGTTGTCAGGCGCCCGGGCAAGATCATCCTTGTCGATGGTCATCACCGGGCGATCGCGGCAAAACGTCTTGGAATTACCTTGCTGGATGCCTATATTATTGACATAAGGGAAGAGATCGAGCTCGGCATGGAACGAACTGCCCAGGCAATGAATTTAAAGACACTCGACGATGTGCAGGTGCTCGACTATGCCCGGCACCCGCTGGTTGCGATAACCCACCGGCTGGTAAAAAGATAATTTTTTATTATACAGATCACTTAAAAAGGAGTACTTTCCTGACCTTATTTGATCAGGTCTGATGCGGTATACCCCGGTTATGATCCATCATACCGCAGGTCATATTTCTCATTGAGCACATGCTCCTTTACAATCTGCCCATCCGGGACAACCACTTCGGGCCAGAGGCGGGTCTTGGAATGGACTACCACGCGATCCCGCAGAACCACGCGGGGACCTATCACCGTGTCGTTTTCGATACTGCAGTGTTCCCCGATATGGGTGTCATTATCGATAATACTGCCGGAGATCGTACTGTTCGACCCGACAACAACCCGGTTATAGAGTGAAGAGGAGAAGATCCTGGAATTATTCCGGATGATGCACTTGTCCCCGATGCTCGTGTAGGGACCTATGAGCACATTATCACCAATGGATGTTCCCGGGCCGATAGATACCGGGCCGATCACCTTGGTATTCTTACCCAGCGTGATCGAATCCCCGAGCTGGACCGGGCCCTGCACCTCTGCACCATGCATGGAGAGATTCCCTATGATGTCGGAAAACGTGAGATCCTGCAGTTTCCAGCGCTCGGCCTGGCGGAGAGAATGGGGACTTCCCACGTCAGTCCAGTTCCCGCGGGCAAGCCAGCCCTTGATACTGTATCCCCCCTCCATAAGGCTGGGGAACAGGTCACGGGCAAAATCATAGCGGGTGCCGGCCGGGATATGATCGAAAACCTCCGGGCTGCATACGTACATGCCGGTACTTGCGAGATTCGAGAAGATCTCACCGGGAGCGGGTTTTTCCTTGAACCGTTTTATCTCGTAGCTCACGTCAATTTCAGCAATACCATACTCACCGGGATCATCGATTGAGATGAGGCCTATGGATGTGGTTGCCTTCTGCTTCTGGTGCGAACGATAAAATTCAAGCACGTTCAGATCCGTGACATGGTCACCGCCAACCACAAGGAAATCCTGCCCGTCGAGATATTTCTGGGCATTTTTTACACTTCCGGCAGTCCCCAGCTTGGTCTCCTCGTGAACATACGTGATCTCAGCACCAAAGAGTGAACCGTCCCCCAGCGCTTCTTCAATGGCATTGCCCATGTAGCCGAGCGTGAGCACAATTTCCCGAAAACCCATATTTGACAGGTGTGAGACAAGGTGATGAATCGACGGGCGGTTAACAATAGGAATACACGGTTTTGGCCGTTCAAACGTGAGCGGACGGAGACGGGTGCCTTCGCCCCCGCACATAATACACACCTTCATAGCGCAGTTTTTAGCGCTGGAGCGTTTTAAAGATAGTGATAGCAACCAAATATTTTTTGGGGCATTTCTCCACTCTGTAATAATCTTCTCATTCTGTTATATTATATAAGAAAACAGACACAATGCTTGAATTCAGGAGATCATTAACCATGACCGATGACCAGTACCGGGTCCTGCCCGTAATAAAAGGAAGAGTGCAGTGCCTGGCTGAAAAAAAAGAACCCGTGGAAAACTGCGGGTTCTGCGTACATAGCCGGGAGTTCAAGGTAAAGGACAGGTTTGTAACCTCTCCGGCGCTGGCGTATTGTACGAAATGCAGGGTAACAGAAAAAGTGGATTTTAGTAAGGCTGAAGCGGTGAAATGTGCCGACCGGCAAGGCGGAGGATTTCACAGCATCACCAATATAATCAGTTGATCGTTTTTTTTTTTAAAAGACAGCCTTCACGAAGTCAGCAGTTCCTGAATCACATCCATATCGACATGCTTTTCGAACAGGTCTGCGAGCACCTCATAGGGATCCTCACTGCAGAGCGGTATCGGCTCAAACACCAATCCCTTCTTGATATTGAGAAACGATAAGAGCGCATTGGCCGCAGACGGGTTCTGGAACAGCCCGTGCAGGTAGGTACCAAAGACCAGCCCGTCCCTGCTCACCCGGCCATCACCATGCAGTGCTTCCGCATCGCACCCGGGCTCGGTCATCCCCATATGGATCTCGTAACCGGTGATCTCCCCCATAGCAGAAAGGATCGGGGGTACTGCACATGCAGTACGCGCCACCTGTGTTGTTGTCTTGTCATAGGAAACAAAGTGAGTGATACCATCGAGCAGCCCAAGTCCCGCGTAGGTTCCTGCAGCTGACTCAAACCCGGCATCAATGATCTGCCGCCCCAGCATCTGGTATCCCCCGCAGATCCCAATGATAGGCACTCCCTGCTCACGGGCATTTTTTATCTCGCGATCCATGCCGGTCCGGACAATTTCTGCCAGGTCTTCGATCGTATTCTTGGTACCGGGGATAATGATACAGTCATACCCGGCAAGCGATGTGCCGGGCGCTACATAGTCAACGGCCGCATGGCATTCCAGCAGCTCGAAGTCGGTGAAATTTGAGATGCGGGGGAGCCGGATCACCGCGATACGCACGCCGGAAGACCGGGTTATTTTATCCCCAATCGAGAGCGAATCCTCACTGGGCAGGGGCAGGTTGAAGTACGGGACAACCCCGAGTACCGGAACGCCGGTCAACTCCTCGATCTGTTTTACCCCGGGCTCAAAAATGGATGGGTCTCCCCGGAACTTGTTGATAATGATCCCTTTTACCAGAGGTTTGAGTTCTTCGGGCAGGAGCTGGAGTGTCCCACAGACCTGGGCAAACACCCCGCCCCGCTCAATATCTGCAACAAGAATGATCGGGATTCTCAGGTTTTTTGCCAGCAGCGTATTGGCAATATCCCGGTCGTACAGGTTGATCTCCGCGGCCCCCCCGGCGCCTTCGATAACAACCTCGCCAAACGTGGATTTGAGCCGGTGGTAGGATTCAAGTGCCCTTTCGAGAAGCCAGGGGGTCTCTTTATAGTATTGCGTAATTGCAACATCTTTGTACGGGCGCCCGTTAAGAACCACCTGCGATACGCAGTCGCCTTTTGGCTTGAGCAGCACCGGGTTCATATCCGTGCTTGGCACCTGCCGTGCCGCAATCGCCTGCATAGCCTGTGCCATACCAATCTCACCACCCTCGGGGGTTACATACGAGTTCAGGCTCATGTTCTGCGATTTGAAGGGGGCAACGGTAACCCCGCGTCGCACCAGGCACCGGCAGATGGCAGCAACGGTGATGCTCTTTCCTACATGGGAGGCTGATCCCATCACAAACAACGACATTTCCTTAGGTGTACTGTGCATACGCAGGTCATAAAAATTCATGCTTTTTCTCGGGTTGAAGATGATAACCGGTTAAAAAAAACACAGATTTTTTCAAAAATACCGGCTTTCAGCCACATTTCCGGCAATGCCAAGTAATAAATAACCAGAACTTAAAAATACATGTAATGATTGGTGGGATTTGCCCGACGTGTGGACTACCTAAAGAACTCTGCATCTGTGAAGAGGTAGCAAAAGAACAGCAAAGGATCAATGTCAAAGTGAATAAACGGCGCTATGGAAAAGAAGTGACGGTTATTGAAGGACTTGATCCAACTGATATCGATCTGGAAGATCTTTCAAAATATATGAAAGGAAAACTGGCCTGCGGTGGAACGGTCAAGGGAAACTCCATCGAACTTCAGGGAAATCACCGTGACCGGGTCAAAGAGCTGCTCTCGTTAAAAGGGTACAGCACGGAAAATATTTCCTGATCTTTCCTCTTTTTTATACCAGCGTTTTTGAGTGTTTATCACCTGTTCCTCAGTAGTATCTGCGCAATGGATAATTTTTTAGATGTATCTTTTCATCAGGCAAAAAACAGAAATAACCCGGGCGGGATAACAGGCAGACCCGCTTTTTTTAAAAAATTACATGAAGAACCGGAAGGTAATCCACGCTATCAGCAGCATCATCGCTGAGTATTTCAGGCCGGATACAAACCGTGCTTCACCCATCTGGCCGGCCACAAGCCCTGAGAAAAATCCCTGGAGCATGGCAGCGTGTGAGAAGAGCCGCTTGTACACGAAGATATCGATAATGCCCCCGAATCCCTTTGCTCCTGAAGCAACAGCGGTGGCCCCGGCCGTTGCCATGGTCGAGAGGAATGATGTGACAAGGATGGCAATAACGAACAGGAATACGGCAAACGAGACGAGCACGATAATGACGTAGATCATCATATTATTGCTGCGTTCCTGCTGGAGATTGACCACTTCATAGGTATCTTTAGCTGCTGCACGCAGTACTTCGCTTACATCCCCCCCGGCCTTGCTTGCCTTTGCGATCAGGTCAACACTCCGGTCAGCAAGAGGGGTGCCCAGGCTTTTTCCGAACCGGTACAGGGCTTCAACAAAACCAACACCCCAGGACATTTCATTGTCAAGTTTCCGGATATGGGGCGTGAGCGCCCCGTATTCTGCAGCAGCAACGAGATGGACCGCATTGGGCAGCGTCATACCGGAATCGTTCATGCCGGCAAGATCCCTGAAAAAATTCGGGAGGCCATTTTCCAGGCTTGAGATCCGCCATTGTTCCTTAAGGTCAAGAAAAGCAACGGGAACAATTGCAATGAGAACCGCTAAAACAGCAAAATCATCCACTACTGTGGATTTGAAGATTACCTGCATACCGTAGGATCTCACACAAAAAATCAAACCACCGATGAAGACTATCAAAGCCAGCGGGATACAAACAATAAGGATATTAACCGGCTTCTCGGTGAGCACCTGGAGCGGGTGCTTGAGGAATCGTCCTATTCCCTCCCTGCTCTGGCGTTCATGCTCCAGTTTTCGGGTGATCTCCTGGAATTCTGCCTCAACTGAACTCAGGTCAGCGGTTTTTATAACGGGAGCTGAATCGGGACCGCGGTTTAAGAGATTATTAAAACGATTCTTGATACTCATATCAGGAACCGCATCAGCTGGAGAAAGATGTGGAGGAGTATCATTACCACGATTAAGAATGCGATCTTTGAGACCCATTTCAGGACTCCGGAGTCATTGAACTGATCATAATCACAAACGCGATACTCCCCAGCGGGATCATAATATAGATGATAGCATAGAGGAACATCGGCTTGTTATCCCCGGAAAGCACTGACATGATCGACTGCAGGATGATCAAAAACAGCGTGCCTGCAACCATGGCCGTTACATAAGATTCTGCAATGAGCCCGAGCGTATCCAGAAACAACTTCTGTGTCTGCCGGTTCTCGAGCGCATACTGGTCGGATTTGGTCCGGAAATATTGAGTCAGGTTACCCCCGCTCGAAATACTTGCCATTGCACCCTGTAAGAACTCCTTCATTCGCTTGCTGGGAGTAGTAGATGCCACCAGCCGGAGTGCATCGATCAGATCGCGCCCGAAAATATCAATCTCCCGGGCAACATACCGCGCTTCAACTGAACTCTGGCCATAGATGGGGCTGTCTCCCAGCAACCGGAATACCTCGGCGGGAGTGATGCCGGCAGTTGACATTGAGGTGACATAATTAATTGCATAGGGGAGACTTGCATCGATATTCCGTTGCCGGTTCCCTGCCTCAAGGCCGGGATAGAGGATGAATGCCAGGTACGTCAGCCCTCCGAATACCAGCAGGGAGAAAAGCGTAATGAATATGGTCCCGAGGATCAGGCTGTGAGCGGACAGGGCAACCAGCGGACCGGGCACGGCACCTTTGTACTTGATCAGGTTGGGCAATTTTAAGATCCACGTAAAGATGCCGATGACAACTGCCGCACAGAATCCGACAATAATTGAACTGACAAAGGCTGTGGAAAGATATGCTTCAAATGAGGTTTTGAACCGGGCCGATATGAGGTCCCCTCTCAGTTGTGCGTACTCCTCGCGCTTCCCTTTCATCCGTTTTCCTACCAGATTGAAACAGAACCGCTCATAACTATTCATAGAGATCCTTCCTCACTTTCTCGATAACTGCTTCGGGATCCCGGTGATAGGAGATGAGGACCTTGGCCACATCCTTGTAGTGCCGGATCTTCTTGATCCTCATCCATTCCAGCACTTCCTGGCGGCGCTTGAGCTCTTCGCGCATCCGGGTCTCGCTCCAGCCTTTTGCCTCCATGATCTCTTCAAGGAGATAGGATTTCCCGGAATAGGAATGCTCATCAGTCGCTGACCGCCACTTGAAAACTTCATTGGTGATCAGCTCGTTGGTCCTTGGATCGATATCGAGAATCTCAACGATCTGCTTGTTCCGGCGGATCCGTTTTCCCCCAACGCGCGCCTGCACCTGGATAGCGATGAAGTCAAGGGCAGAAAGCATATTCCGCGGGACATCCATGGGGGGGTTTTCGATACGGTGCACGACACTGGCCACGGAATCTGCGTGAGTAGTGGAATACGTGATATGACCGGTGCTCATTGCCTGGAAGAGTGTCTGGCATTCCTTGCCACGAACCTCACCCACAATGATGTACTCAGGCCGTTGCCGCATTGCAGCCCGCAACAGTTCGTACATGTTGATCTCTCCCCTGCCGGCAGTATCGAACGAATCACGGGTAACGCTGGGGATCCAGTTCGGGTGGGGCAGCTTCACTTCACGGGTATCTTCCAGAGTGACGATCTTTGACATGGGCGGGATGAACAGGGAGATGGCGTTGAGGGCCGTGGTCTTACCGGATGCAGTCCCACCGGCAAAGATTGCCGATTTGCCATTTTCGACACACAGCCATATGTAGGCAATTGCAAGTGGTGAGAAGGTGCCCCATTCAATGAGATCCGTGGGGGTGATGGGTTCATCCTTGAACTTACGGATAGTAAACGTTGAACCATGGGCAGTAACTTCATGCCCCAGTGTCATCTGGATACGGGAGCCATCCTGCATCGTTGCATCCAGGATCGGCTCGGCAATCGAGATGTACTTGCCGGCCCGCTGTGCGAGTTTCGTTACAAAAGAATCGAGTTCTTCGGCATTATTGTAGGTGATCGTAGTCTTCATTGATTCATAACTGGCGTGGAACGCAAACAGGGGAACATTGACACCATCGCACGAGATATCCTCGATATATTTATCGTGCATAATGGGGTCGATCAGGCCATCTCCAAGGAAATCCTTGTACATATTATAGTGGATCTTTTCGCGCTGTTCAGGTGCGAGTTTGATCCCGAAATCCACCATGATATCATCGGCAGATACCCGCAGTTTGCGCCGCGCTTCCTCTTTGGAGAGATCTTTTGTATTGATGTCAAGGGTATCGAAAAGACGCTCTTTGAGCTCGATTAACAACTCTTTTTCGGGTTCGGTGAGGATCGGTTCGAGCACGTTATAGGTGTACTCATGGGTTGAATGATCATAGGTAATGCGGATGTAGGCAAAGGGCTCATTGACCGGATACATCTCCATCTCTTCAAGACCCGGTTTTGGCTGGAACCCGAGATCGACAAGAGGCCCGTGTTTCTTGGGATCATACAACTCCTGTTCAGAGATAATTGCCTTGAAAATGGAGGAGAAACTAAATTTCCGGGGTTCAGCCTTGAGTTTTTCCCTGCTGATCTCAATCTCACCATCGATATCGAGATCCTTGAAGCCCGCGGTCGAGAATTCCCGTTTCCAGATCTCATTGAACTCCTGCGGCAGGGTACCGGATCCGGTACTCTCAAAAGCATTGATTCGCCCGTGCAATTTGAGCTCATCAACCTTGAACGTGGCACCCTTGGGAAGGATAAGTCCAGAAAAATCAGTTATCTGATCAACGGAGATGATCTTTTCTTCCGATTCAGTCACCTTTTCAAGAATTGCGGGTACAGCAGGCAACCCTTTTTTAGCAAGATTTTTTCTGAGGGCGGCTTTGGGATCGTCTTCAAGAATCTCGACTATGGGTTCTTCTTCAAACGAAGGCAGATCATCATAAGCGGTTTTTTTTGCAAACGTCTTTCCGGAGCCTGCCTTTGGATCATCTGTAAAAATTTCAGCTGCAGGATTGTCATTACGGGCCGTTTGAAGGAGATCTGCAGGAGAGGGCCGGGGGGATTCACGTACTGACTGCTGCGGGATAACTGCCGGGTTTACAACGGGTTTATTGAGCAGTTTTCCTAAGGAAGCCCTTAGGTCGTTTTCATCGTGATCCGGTTTCTGCAGTTCAGGAGCGGAAGGGATCACCTCATTGTGGGGTTGCGGGATGTCCTCGAGCAGGTCATCCATATCGAAAGATGACATCTCTTCGGAAGAATTCGAATCGGGTTGAATTGGGATTGCAGGTTGTTCAGAGGGAAGAACGGTTTTTTCCGGAATCTCTTTTTTTGCCATCCCCAGCTTTTTTAACAGTTCTGAAAAATCACCGGCTTCTGCTGCACCCTTCTCTGATGGAGGAGATATGGGAGTGAGCGGGGAATCTTTTTGTTTGGCAGGCTCCTCCTTTTTCCGGATACCGCCGATCATAGTTAAAAGTGCATTGGTATCTTCGAGGGCTTCGTCAGTATCCTTGTTCACTCCAGACATCACCTTGGTTGACCGGTTATTCGGGATTATTGTACATAGATCAGGTTAAATGATAATTTTGCCTATGAGTATATCTATTCTTTCAATGAGGGTAAGAACAAATTTCAGCGGGATTAGTAGAACGGACTGTGTCACACGGTTTTTTCCGGCTGCATTCACCCGTGGATCTCGGACTGGATGCTTTTTAGTACAACCCTGATGAGGCCAAGCTGGGCATCCGCAGTAGTAAAAACGCAGAGGAAGAGATCTCCACAGGGCACAATGATGAATTTGTTCCGGGCGGTTTCCAGGATCAGTTGATCGAGATTTCCCACCTTCATTTCCTGCGCTATCTTTGAGCCTGCCCGCATAAGATCTTCTGCCAGTGCTGCAACATGCTCAAAATCCGCCTCCCCCATTGACTGAACGGGAAAACCTTCAAAAAAAGCTGAAACTGCAATAACACCCGGTTGGCTGAGAATTTTTGTCAGTTTTTTCTCGTCAAGAAGTACCGGCGCAGCAGAAGTATCAGCCATCTTCCTTTCTGGATTCCGGGTGATGGCTGAGAGCAGAATGTTCTCTTCTTCTGCAATTTTTATTGCCCGGGTAAATTCTTCTTCACTGTATCTTCGCAGGTTAAACGTCTGTTCCGAACCGATATCCTGCGAATCCATCGTCATGTAGGAGAGGGCTTCCTTTCCGCGGATGGTATTCTCACCTTTTTTGAAATAGGCTGCGATGAGTTTACCATTCTCGGTAAGAATGAATCCATGACCTGCACCGGTCTCGATCTCTATTGCCCCGCAAAAGGCCATCAGATACTGGATCAAACCCTCTTCATGAGGGTTCGTGATGGTACCTCCGTCGGTTCCTGATGGAAAATTCATAAACGGAAAAGAAGGGGTGATCAGAGGGCAGCAACGATGCGTTCTTTGTTTTTCTTTAACTCGTAACGGATTCTTCCGACGTTGGATGTCGTATCGGCAACGATTGCAATCAACTCATCCGCAGAGAGAGGGGAAAGAATAATGGGCCCTTTTTCCAGCTCAACAAGCATCTGCAAAAGTTCGCCCTTTCCCAGCGTACTTCCCATTGCTTCGGAAGTACCAAGACCGGTTGATGCCATTGCACCGAGTGCCTCAATATCCACTTTTCCCGATACGGCACTCTCAATAACAAAGCCATCCCGTCCAACTACAACTGCAGCTGAAACCCCTTCAACTTTTAAGAATTCCTCTAATAATGGTTTTAGCATATCTTCACCATGTGATAATTAAATTCTCTTGCTCTTGTTCTATTAAAAGGTTGGTCTTTTATCTCTCGTGCACTGCAAAACGAAAGATTTTGAGGGAAATGGGGGAATTTTTAGAATTATTCCGGATAACCGGGTGACTGGTTATCCGGTTATCCGGCAACAGACCAACGGGGATGAAAAACCTGCAAACAGGAACAGAACATGAACGAAAAGAAAGTATATACACGAGTTCAATTACATTAGAACATAATGCAACTTCCGAGGGGTACATTCCGTGAAATCAAAAAGAATGAACTGGTCAGTTCCATCCTCGAAGAGTTTGAGCGTACGAAATTTTCAGGCATCTGCAGTATCTCATCTGAGGAATTGAGCGGGACCCTGGTATTTAAATCCGGAAAATGCATACTGGCAAAAATCCAGAATAAATCCGGGGATGCTGCCTGGGACATACTCCAGAAAATGAGTAATCATGAAGTGGATGCAGCCATTTCAAGTCTGGATGAACCCCAGGTCCAGCTTGCACTGGAATTCAACAAGGTCTGCAGGATAGTAAAAACGGATAAGACGATTCCTGTAACAACCCCCTCACCACAGAAGCCTGCACATGTCACACCGGGTGAAAAGGAAAGAAAACCATTTCCCGCTCCCCCGGGTGCAGCTGCCTCGGTAAGACAGGATATTATTATACCAAAACCCCTACCGGTGGCAACACTCCCACTCCGGCCATCGTATTCATTTACTCCACCCCAGTCACCGGTAAAAAATGGTATTCCCCCACCCCAGGCCCGGGCTTCGGTAACGCTTCCTGTTGGAGGTCAGGTCCAACCGGCAGAAGAAAGACCGGTATATCAGGATCCACGTACTCACAGGACAGAAACACCAGCGGGAACAGAAGAGCCGGCACCGGATTCAAGCAATTTTGAAAATGATATTGACACCTTTGATTCACTTGACCTTGACAATGTGACCGATAAGATCCGCAATGACTGCAAGACCATGATCAAACAACTGCAGCTTGAACACCTGATGGAGCGTTAATTTTTTTGGAGGAAATCATGGATGGTTCACTGAATGGATCCGGCTCTCTGCTGCCAGTAGCGATCAGCATCACCGTAATTGTCCTCATCATTTTGGTTGCATTTTTTATTCAGCGATCGCGCAGGAAACGGTCCCTGCAACAGAAAACCGATATCTCGACCCCTGGTCATCGTTTCGATTACCAGCCGGTAACAAAACCCCGGCCTGCAATACCCTCCACACTACGATTGTCACCATTGGCACGCGGGGCTGAAATGTCCCGGCCGAAAGATTTCGATCTCACCACTACCCGTCACGATCTGACAGAAAGTCTCGTTGCACTTACCGTGAAATATTCCCTGGAGAGATTTACAATTGCAACGGCCGATGGCCTCCTGTTCGGATCATCTGCAGGAGATGTTGCCCGAAATGATGCGGCAACCTGCAGCGAGATCTTCAAAAAAGATCCGCTTGCCGAAAGACCGGGCATAGTACTCCTTGGAATAGTCCACAAAGGATCAGAACTGATATGCATCATCCGGACAAAGACCCCTCTGCCGGAGACTATCAAACCGCGGATTTTCGCTGATACAAAAATCATTTTAGACTGGTGGATCTGACACAGAAGTGAGAGAAATTGGGTAATCTTATATAAATTAAACAGAGATACTTATCACCATAAGGTGTTCGATGGTCAAGGTATACACAATTGCTTCGGGAAAAGGGGGTACGGGAAAGACAACCGTTTCTGTCAATCTCGGAACGATGCTCGCCCAACTCGGCAAAGAAACCTACCTGATGGACGCTGATATCGGCATGGCAAATGTTGGCCTCATCCTTGGCCTGCAGGATGCCCCGGTCACCCTGCATGAAATTCTTGCAGGTAAATGCAATATCAACGATGCGATCTATGAAGGCCCGGCAGGTCTCAAGGTAATCCCCAGTGGTATCTCCCTCCAGGGATTCCAGCAGGCAGACCCGGACAAAATGCGCGACGTAATGGTCGAGATTGTCAAACGCTGCGAATTCCTGCTGATTGATGCTCCTGCCGGTATCAGCAAGGACGGCGTTGTTCCCCTTGCTATTGCCGATGAAGTGATTCTTGTTGTTAACCCGGAACTCTCCTCGATTGTAGATGCCCTTAAGACCAAGATCCTGACGGAAGTTGTTGGCGGGCACGTGCTTGGTTCAATCATCAACCGTGTCGATCAGGACAAGTCGGATATCATCACCAAGAAGATGGAGAAAGTTCTTGGGGTCAAAGTGCTTGGGGTCATTCCCGAAGATCCCAATGTCAGGAGAGCTTCTTCTGCAAAGGTCCCCATCGTCATCAAGTTCCCCACATCCCCGGCATCCAAGGCTATCAAACGCATAGCATCCGATCTTATCGGGGTTGCCTACAAAGAAGAAGCGGTTGCCGAAAAGAAAGAGAGTTTCATTGACCGGTTCTCAAAAGTTCTTTTCAAAAAGAAGACCGAGACGTAAGCTATCGTTCTTTCACTTAAAACAAAAAATAATATTTTTTTCTCCATCGGACTCGTCAAACGATATACATCCGGTCCTGACCCGTTCACCCATTGAATTCCCGGGTACCAGTTCAGCCAGGTAAAAACCCCACTCATATTGCGTAGTTCCCCGTATTCATGTAACGATAACCGGGGTGAAAAAACATCAGCCAACCATGTAAATGAAAAAAAGGTATTTAACCGGTTTTGCAGGTTACTTCATCTTCGCCATTTTGATCTGGTCGAGGGTCTTTTCCCTGATATGTAAAAAAACACCCAGCAGATTATTCTTATCATCCTTGACAGGCCGGGCAGTAATACTTGCCTTCCTTCGTTTACCAGACGTGGTGACAACTGCAGTATTAAAATCGTGCATGACTACCAGCTGCTGCCTGACCACATCCGGTATGGGATCTTCAAGTTGCTCACCCGTCTGGTCGTTAATGAACATCATCGCATCCCGCCAATGGGTCATTAAGAGCTGGCTGTCGGAAAGCTCCAGAAAGCGCTGGGCATAGGGATTGAAAAAAATGATCCTTCCCTTGGTATCAGTTAACATAATAACATCGAGAAGTTCCATGATCTTTTTCGGGAGACCTATCGGATAATTGTCCAGGTGTTTCTTTTTTATATCGTGATTATAGAGAGCAAGTTCAACATTTGAGGTCAGTTCGCGATCCGTAAAGGGTTTTATAAGATACCCGTACGGCTGCGCATTCTTGGCCCGTTCAAGAAGATTATCATCGCACAGGGCAGTAAGAAAGATGATGGGGAAGTGAAAGAGCTGGAATATATACCGTGCTGCAGTTATTCCGTCCATCTGCCCGCTGAGGTTGATATCCATAACAATGAGATCCGGCTCGAGTTCGGCTGCTTTCCGGATGGCATCTTCGCCAGAACCGGTCTTTCCGGCAATGGCGTAACCTTTCTTTTCCAGCATCAGGGAAATAAGATTGGAGATAATCTCATCGTCCTCGACAATCAGAATCCGGGGGATTTTGGCCATGATCGTAAAAAATGGGGATAATATTGAGAGATTATTTGAGTTCTGGATATAAAAAAATTTACTCGGGTTTGTTGGTTATGGTAAAGACGCAGTGTTCATCTCCTTTGGACTTGCACTTGATCTCTTTAGCCTGTACCCTGATGCCAAACGATCCCTCGATGATTCCAGCAAGCAGGCCGGCTGTGCAGTAACAGACGTTCTTGCCAATGTTCCCGAAGGACTCGGACTCAACGGTGTGGGAGAGCGTAATGGTCTTCGTCTTGGTCTTCTCGTCCCACTCCTCCTTGACGAAGTTAAACCAGCCCATCTGGGAGTAGAAGGCAAATGCCATGTCAGAGAGGGTCTTGGGATTGGTCCTTTTCTTGATCTCATCCTTAAACTGGCCCAGAACATCATCTTCAGGAGTTCCGACAAAAAGGATACCGATGATCTCTCCTGCGGAATTCCTGATTGGCTCATACGCCACGACCATCTTTTTACCAACAACATCTGCAGTGCCGTGATAGGTCTGCCCTTTGTTGATCACGGCGTCATAGACAACACTTGAAATCTCGGTTCCGACAGCCCGCTTGCCGTCAGCGCCAATAACGTTGGTGGAGACGCGGATGGCCTTATCTCCCGTTTTCTGGAAGACTGTAGCCTTTACTCCCATGTCCTTTTCAATGGAATCAACAACCTCGAAGTTATTGTTGACGATATGGCCACCATAAGCAATCTGGCCTCCGGAAACCAAAGGTGCCCCGAATGCTGCAAAACGCTTGTGCAGCTCGATGAGATCCTTGTCAAGTTTGGTCCTGGAGAGGTCATACGTGATGCTCATCTTCTTGTAGTGTTCCACGTTTTCCTTGCCCATGTCCATGTAGGCACGATAGTTGACCCCACTTGCCGGCGCCTCTCCCATGGTCTTTTTCAGCGACTGGGTCATGGATGTGAAGATGAAACGGGGCATCATGACAACCGGTTCATCCATAAGGGAGATCTTACCCTCCAGGGGTTTGTGCTCGATAAATTCAGTAATCGCAGATTCCCCTTTGACCACTGCTTCTGCCTTGAACTTCCAGCTCGGAGAGACCTGATCGGCAACAAACTCACAGTACTCGTCGCCTTTCGCATGGCAGGTCTTTTCAAGACAGTACCACGACTTGCCGGTCACTGCCGTAAGGACGCCTTCGATCCATCCCTGGTGAAGACCACAGACCGTCATATTCCAGTCCTTCATTACCTGGGATTCAAAGGTATGTTTTGTACGGACAATGATTCGCTTCTCACTGGCTTCTACCAGCTCAAAAGGTGCACCCCAGCCCTGCTGGTGCTGCAGCTTAAAGACCAGCATGAGAAATTCTGCCGGCTTTAATTCCATTCCGAGTTTTTTTAACAGGTTGTTCAGACCAACAGAACCCTGGCCAACCGATCTGAAGAGTTTTCGCACGGCTTTTACCGCGAGTTTCTTATTGAGGTTCGCTTCATACATCTCGTAGATAGCTTTGATAAGATAATTCGGGTTGCTTGCGGTCTTTACTCCAAAAACCGAGTACGAACCGGCCAAAGGATCTAATTCAATATACGGGGCGATCGTTTTATCCCCTTTCAAGAGCGCCTCGAAGTCCTCGCGTCCAATCTTCATAAAGAAGTGATCTGTTATCTTCCAATTAAAGCGTTTCGACTTATATATCGCGGATAATGGCGAATATTTCTCAAAAAAACGACAAAGAAAAACAAGGGAGTAATAGTCTTTTTTTACATATTACAACTGGAGGATCCTCTGCGGACTGGACTCTTCGAATCGTACATGAAAGGTAGTGAGTGTCTGGTTCCGGTCCTGTACAATCACATCGTACTTCCCGTACACCATCTTAAAACCCACGCTGCCATCCCCGGTGGTTACATCACTTCCGACAATTTTGCCTTCCTTTCGGATGGATACCCGGACCCCGTTCTGGGGTTTGTCGTCCCGGTGGATGGTAAGAGTGAAAATACCTAAACCGGCACTTTTTTTGCCGAACTCAGGAATTTCATAAGGGTCCCCCTTTTTCAGGTGGGACTTTTCAAAGATCCGGGATCCGGCAACCACTGCCTCAACCAGTTCGGGTTTTACATCAAAGAGCGTAAACGAGTCTGCACCGGTAATAAGCATCACGGCCTTGTCGCCATAGAGGGTTCCTTTTTCGTCAAGGAAGATTGCACCCTCGGGTTCTCCGGCAAGAATTGCAAGATACTGCTGTTTCTCATTCTCTGCTGATACAGCAATACCATTGATGCTGCCTTTAGCGGCAAACCGCATCAGTTCAGGGAGAGGAAAAATACCCAATGGTTGAGATCCTTTAAGGATTGTATCAATCATGTCCTGAATTTTCATAAAAAAACCATCCCGGGGGGTGTATACCCGGCATAAACCATAATTCCGGAGCTGTCGTTACCTGCGTATTCCATGTATTCACAATCCGTATATTATATAGTTGCGCAATTACGACCTGTCTCCAGCGCCATACATAAGTGCTCATAAAAAAAAAGATTTAATGAATTTATGGAACTACTCTACCCGATGGTGATCTCGGCGGTCGCAGTCCTTGCCACCCTGGTCTATGCCTCGTATCTCGATATCAAGGACCGTCGGGTACCCTTCAGGACCTGGTATCCCATGCTGATTGTCGGGATTCCCGCATCGGTCTGGCTCCTGTATAGTAAAACGGGAAATTACAGCCTCATTTTAGGATACTTATCTCTTATTGTGAGTTTCTTTTACGCAAATTACCTGGACAGTCATGAACCGGGCGAACCGTTCCGGTTCGAGTACCTTGCCGTCACATTAGCCCTGCCCGCACTGTCATGGCTGGTCCTGCCGACGCAGTTCATCCCGACCCTGGTGCCCTGGTACGCGATGTTTGCCGGTATTTTTGGCTATATCTCCTATATTACCTGGAAACAGAGACCGGAAGGCAAGATCCGGCCAAAACGCAAGGCAAAAGAGTCGAATGTTGAAGAGGCGCTCAACCGCTGGTACTTTACCCTCATTGTTGTCATTCTTGCCATCACATCGGCCCTGATGCTCTTTTCCCCCGGGGGGTGGGGAGCTCCTGCTCTCTTTGTCCTTCTCCCGGCAGTCTTCTGCGGAGTATTCTATCTTTTTGGCAGGATGCACCTCTTTGGCGGAGCGGATGCATGGGCGCTCATCTTCATCTCGTTCTGCGTCCCGACCTTCCCGTTCACACCACTGCTGGGAAACACCCCGCTTGGATTCCTGGCCTTCTCGGTCCTGATCAATGCCCTGCTGCTCAATCTCGTTGCACCGCTGGGTATCTTTGCCCTCAATATCATCCGGGGGAACCGGGCTCCACTCATGTACATGTTCTTCGGGTTTCCGGTAAAAGGTGAAAATATCCAGCAGGAATGGGGATTTGTGATGGAGGATTTCGAAGAGAAGAAAGGGTCCGTCAGCCGGAAATTCATCGGGTTCTGGGATTCCATACGGAGGATGTATGCCGGGGAGGGACGGATCTACACCAAGGATCTCCGGGAAAATCCCGGAGAGTTCACCGCAGAACTGGCAATGTACAAAAAAGCCGGCACAGTCTGGATCTCCTATGCAGTTCCCTTCATCATCCCTATCACGGCAGGGCTTATCACGGCTATCGTCTTTGGTGACTTCCTTCTTGCAATCATGAGATTATTTGTATCGGGTGCTTAAATCATGCTGAATCTGAAATTTTCTGATGGACTGATTCCGGTCATTGTACAGGACAAAAAGAGCCGGGAAGTGCTGATGATGGCGTATGCCAACGATGAAGCAGTCCGGCTCACGCAGGAGACCGGCTATGCGCATTATTACAGCAGAAGCAGGAAAAAACTCTGGAAGAAAGGAGAAGAGAGCGGGCATTTCCAGAAAGTTGAGCGGATCTTAACGGACTGCGACGAGGACTGCCTGATCTATGAAGTGGTGCAGACCGGTGCTGCCTGCCACACGGGATATGAATCCTGTTTTTACCGGACTCTCGATGGAACAGTTATCGGAACCAAAGTCTTTGACCCTGAAACTGTGTATAAGAAGAAATAATTCACTCTTTTTCTCGTAAAAACCCCACCAGAAATTTCATTCCAATTTATTATTGAACACCTCATGTGCCAGAAGTAAAAGCGCAACAGGTTATCACACCCGGGCCAATCGTCTATAGTATCCTCTTTGTCGCAGGTCTTTACCTCTGCTGATCGCAATCTTCAACATATTCCAGCACTTCGCCGTACTTTACTGTGTTTACTCTGCGTGACGGGATTTTCCTTCCTCATCATTACCGTTATCCAAAAACTCGGACAGCCCCTGTCCGTCTCACAGATGAAAAGGTAAATGATAAAAAAGTCCCGGCTGACAAGATTACAAAAAAGAAAGAATATTTACGCTGCTCCGGCAGCATCGTAGACCTGGCAGAGGTAACGTGCCTCGAAGAGCATAACAGGTGCGATAAGAACGATCTGGATGATAAATCCAAGAATCGGGATCATTGCTATCAACGAGATGATGATCTCGACAACAACCATGACAACCATCAGGACAACCAGCGCGATGATATACGGAACCCAGCCGATCTTGGCGATCGTTGCTGTGATTTCCGAGAAGTTGAATGCTTCACCAATGCTGCCGGTGCGGGCAAACCGTATGACACCGATAGTGGAAAAGATCATCGTGAGGATACCGATAATTACCAGAACGATAAAACCAAAGAGCATGCCACCGATGGCACCCATCATAGATACCGGGTCACTGGCTAATGCAACAATACCTGCACCGATTGTTACGAACAAGACGATAAGGAAGGGAATCGCATAAATCAATCCAACAATCAGGAGCTTGATCCCGTCAACGAAGAGCGTGCCCCAGTCGTTTACTTCCGGTGCCGGTTTTTCACCACGGTAGACTTTCAAGATATACCCAAGCAGCGGAAGGCAGAGGAGAATCGTTGCGATAACGAGTAATAACCACTGCATCCACTTTCCAACAACCGCATCCTTTGCATAAGCAAAAGAATCACCAAGCATGTTTCCAAAATCCATTTCAGTCACCATTTTAAGAGTTAATTCTTTAGTTTCACCGTTTAGTAGTATTGATATTAAAAATAATGGGTAGCCATCCCGTATCTGAACAAAACCATAAACACTTACAGCCCCCCAATCTTTGCTTTGAACAATGAAATCTGCGTAATGTGATCCGGTAAAATCAGCCATCGTAAACCGGTAAATCAGTATTTTCGGATCTGGTTCTGTATCCCGGAATATACAGAACCATTAATTGTCCCTCATGCCAACTGTTTCACGAATAGGAGTGTCTCTTTATGGATGATGTCTGGGCAATAACGTTGCCCCC
>JANYKQ010000043.1 GCA_025358115.1 Methanomicrobiales archaeon
CAGGCCGAGATCTTTATCGAGCAGTTAAACCTCCTGGAAAATGCCCGGCAGGAGGCATCAGCCGCCATTGAAGCACTCGAAGCAATGGTCGTGGCCGAGGACAACACCGTTCTTCTCCAGATCGGTGGCGGGGCAAGTGTGCGGGCAAAGGTGCTCGAGCCTGAGAAGGTTCTTGTCGCTATCGGTGCAGAAGTGGTTATCGAGCGCACCAATAAAGAAGCAGTGGACTTCTTAAAAGGGCGGATCATGGAGATGGAAGCCTCACAGAAGAAGGTCTCCGAGACACTCGATAAACTGCGTGCCCAGATGAACGAGATCAACAAACGACTTGAGTACGGGTACCAGCAGTCCATGGCCGGTGCCCCGGAAGAGGAATAACGGAGTCTTCATGTTCGGGGGGCTCAGGGATCGGCTGCAGGCCGCGAGAAACCGGTTAAGCAGCAGCATAGGAGCTGTTGTTGCACCCCCTGCCGCTGAGCCCGTTGTAACTCCGCCCTCTTCTGTCGCCCCCGGTACTCCCGCCGCCACTTCAGCGGAACCGGTAAAAACGGCTGCACCGAGTTTTGTTGATAAAGTCAAGGTGCTTGTTCTCGAACGGGAACTGATTGTATCGGACAAGAATATTGCCGATGCCCTCTCTGAACTCGAGATGACCCTGCTCGAAAGTGACGTGGCACTGCCCGTTACCGATGCCATCATCGTCAGTGTCCGGAAAAACCTTGTCGGGAAACACCGGAAGATCGGTGAATCGGTGGATGCAATGGTTGTCAGTGCCTTGAAAACAGCACTCCTCGATGTGCTGGGCAAGGGTTTCGATCTCAGGGAATACATCAACACCCATCCCCGCCCGGTCAAGATCCTGTTCACCGGGGTGAATGGGACGGGCAAGACCACGAGCGTTGCAAAGATCGCCTCGTACCTTCACAAGCAGGGTTTCAGTGTCGTGATCGGGGCCGGGGACACCTACCGGGCCGGGGCGATCGAACAGATTGCCGTCCATGCCGAGCGGATCGGGATCAAGGTCATCCAGCACAAGGAAGGCGCTGACCCGTCTGCGGTTCTCTTCGATACCGTGCAGTACGCAATCTCGCACAAGATCGATGTTGTGCTGGCCGACACTGCCGGGCGGTTCCATACCAAGTCGAACCTGATGAACCAGCTCGACAAGATCAAACGCGTGATGAAACCGGACCTTGTGGTCTATGTTGATGAGGCAGTAGCGGGTAACGATGCGGTGATCCGGGCTGCCGAATTTGACCGGACGGTCGGGGCCGATGCGATCGTGCTCACCAAGGCCGACATGGACTCCCGGGGCGGGGCCGCGATCTCGATCGCCCATACGATTGGAAAACCGCTCATGTTCCTCGGGGTAGGCCAGGGATATGATGATATCATCCCGTTCGATCCCGCGGGTGTTGTCGATGAACTGCTGGATGGTGCCTGATGCTCGATAATCTCTCCTCCTCGTTAAAAGATGCATTAAAGAAACTTGCCGGAAAGACGGTAGTCGACCGTGCCGCGGTCGATGAGCTGGTAAAAGATCTCCAGCGTGCGCTCATCTCGTCGGATGTCAACGTGAAGCTGGTGATGGAGCTGAGCAAGGCGATCCGCACCCGCTCTCTCGACGAACAACTCCCCAAGGGCACCAATGTAAGGGAGCATGTCCTGCGGATCGTGTACCAGGAGCTGGTCCGGCTCGTCTGGGCGTCAACCGAAGTCCGTCTCGAACCCCAGACCATCCTTATGGCAGGTCTGCAGGGGAGTGGAAAGACAACCACGACGGCAAAACTTGCCCGTTACTTCCAGAAAAAAGGAATGAAAGTCGCAGTAATCTGTGCTGATACCTTCCGGCCGGGCGCCTATGACCAGCTCAATACGCTCTGTACCAAGATTCATGTGCCCTGCTTTGGTAATCCTGCAGAAAAGGATGCCATCAAGATCACCCGGGAAGGGCTTGCGGCACTCAGGGAACACGAACTGATCATTGTCGATACCCAGGGCCGCCATGCCCTGGAAGCCGACCTGATCCAGGAGATCATTGATCTCAATATCCTCACCAAAGCCACGCACCGCTGGCTGGTCATCGATGCAGCACTCGGCCAGCAGGCCAGCGAGCAGGCAAAACGGTTCCATGAAGCGATCGGGATCGACGGTGTCATCATCACCAAGATGGACGGGACGGCAAAAGGCGGTGGCGCAATGTCTGCTGTAGCCGAGACCAAGAGCGGGATTGCGTTCATCGGTTCCGGCGAGACGATCGAGGATCTCGAACGGTTCGACGCTGACGGGTTCATCTCCCGCCTGCTCGGCATGGGTGACTTAAAGGCACTCTACGAGAAGGCCACTGAGGCGATGAACGCGGATGACATGGATGTCAACGCGATGATGAAGGGCAAGTTCACCCTCCGCGACATGTACAAACAGCTCGAAGCCCTCAACAAGATGGGGCCGTTGAAACAGATCATGGGCATGCTCCCGCTGGGCAACATGGAACTGCCTGAAGGGGTGTATGATGTCACGAGTACCAAGATGCTGCGCTACCGGATCATCATGGACTCGATGACCCCCGGGGAACTCGATGAACCCACCCTCATCAACAGCTCCCGCATGTCGCGGATTGCCCACGGGTCAGGGGCAACTCCCGATGAAGTCCGGGAACTGCTCAAGTACTTCAAGACCATGCAGCGGACCTTAAAAGGGCTGCGTGGCGCAGGCAGCGGCGGGAAGTTCAATATGCAGCGCCTGATGAAACGTTTCTCGGGACAGCAGTGACGCACGCAATGACAGTGTTTGCAATTGTCGGGCATATTGCCCGGACTGACGGGGGCTATTCACTCAATGACCTGCCGGGAAGCGGCGGGCGGATGGATGTGATCTGCCGGTGTGTGAATGCATCGTTCTTCCTCTCGCATGATCTCCGCAGGGACGTGGAATGTTACCTCGTGCTCTGCGGTGCACCCGCCGGTCCAAAAACCGTAAAATTCTCCGGGGAAACGATACGCTCGCTCTCCCCGGATGAGCGGAGTGCCGGTGCCCTGATAAAAAAGGCGCTGGATACCGTTTGCGGAAATGAGTTCCGCGAGGCTGCTGACGGTATTCATGTGCGCAAGGGCGGTCTGGAACGGCTCCTGACCGAGCATAGCTTTGCTGTGCTGGATGAGCATGGGGGAGATGTCCGGAAGGCCGGCACTCTTCCCGGGGCCTTCCTGCTCTCGGATCATCTCAACTTCACCGGAGCCGAAGAGATACTGGTAAAAGACTGCCCGCGGTATTCCGTAGGGCCCAACTGCCTGCATGCCGATCATACCATTACGGTGCTGCAGAACGAGCTGGACAGGAGAAAGAGCCAATGGACGTAAACGAACAGGTGGATAAGATCCTCGAATATGGCGACTGCTGCGATCACTGCCTCGGGCGCTTCTTTGGCAAACGCTCACATGGGCTGAGCAATGATGAACGCGGAAGAAGCCTGAGGATTGCAAAGGCTATTGTGGCAAATGTGCCCTACAAGAAATTCAAGGCTACCTGCTGGGTGTGCGGGAACTTCTTTGACGATGTGCCCGTATGGGCGGATCGTGTTGTTGCCGCAACCACGGGCCTGGAGTTTGAGAATTTCTTAATCGGTTGCCGTGTCCCTCCGCTGATTGCTGAGAACGAGGAGATGGTCTGGAGCGACCTTTCCCTTTCCGAACCAGAACCTTTCAAATCGGAAGTGAACCGTGAAGTGGGAAAGGCAGTTTCTGCGCGCACCGGCAAGATTGTGGACTTCAAGAATCCGCAGATCGTAATCATTCTTGATCCATCTTCCGGGAATACTGAAGTGACGATCAATTCGGTCTTCTTCTATGGCCGGTACCAGAAGTTTGAGCGCGGTATCCCGCAGACTCACTGGGATTGCCGGGAGTGCCGGGGTAAGGGGTGCGAGAAGTGTAATTTCACCGGAGCCCAGTATCTCGATTCCGTTGAAGAGCTGATCGGCAGGCCGGTCATTGTAGCCTTTGATGGGACAAACGCTGTGCTCCACGGTGCAGGAAGAGAGGATATCGACGCCCGGATGGTTGGGACGGGACGTCCGTTCATTCTCGAAGTGGTTGAACCGAAACGGCGCACCCTTGATCTCAAGGAACTCGAAGCTGAGATCAACCGGACGGCGGATGGGCGTGTTTCTGTGGAACTGAAACGCTGGACCGACCGGGCTGAAGTGGAAACCCTTAAATCCAACAAAGCGCATAAAAAATACAGGATCCTGGTCGAGGTTGACGGCACATTATCTGCGGATGAGTTCGCAATTGCCGTAAAAACCCTGGATGGCGTCACAATACAACAGCGCACTCCTGAAAGGGTTGCTCACCGGAGAGCAGATAAAATCCGGGAGCGAAAGGTCCTCGCGATCGAGCATGTAGGGGAACAGGACGGCAAATTTGTTGTCGAAGTCCTGGGCGAAGCCGGCCTCTACATCAAAGAGCTCGTGAGCGGGGACTCAGGCAGAACCCGTCCGAGTCTTGCCGAGATCCTGAAAAAACCGGCCCGCGTTACCAGCCTCGACGTAACACAGGTAGAAGGAATGAAGGAGGGAGATTAACATGGCACATCACAATGGTCCACGAAAGAAAACCCGGTATAAGTTCAAGAAAGATCTGAGAAAGCGCGGGTTGCCGCCTGTGACCTCCGTCATCCAGCATTTCGAGATTGGTGACAGGGTACATGTGGTATGTGAACCGAGCATCCAGAAGGGAATGCCCCACCGCAGGTTCCACGGAAAGACCGGAACCGTTATCGGCCGCCGCGGTCGTGCATGGTTACTTACCATCCGCGATGGTGACGCTGATAAGACCGTCATCTCCAGACCACAACATCTAAAAGCACAAAAGTAAACTCAATCTTTGGAGATTGGCATGAAAGTCAAAGGTATCATTAGCGAAGAGAAGGTTACCCTCCCCGAGATGCGGGGAGTCCTCTTAGCGGTAGAATCCGAACGGATAGCCGCCGAGAAGGAGATGTCGTATGAGTTCCGGCGCTGTGTCGAACACGCAAATCAGCTGACAAAGACTACGCCGGAAAAGTCCCATGCACTCGTTGCCGAGCTCCTAAAACTGGAAAAGATGAAACCGGAGATTGCGTACCGTATTGCCAATATCATGCCAAAGACCCGCGATGAAGTCAGGGCGATCTACGCAAAGGAGCGGTTCACGCTTTCTCCTGAAGAAGTCGACAATATCGTCGAACTGGTGATGACACACTTCTGAGGTGTGATTCCATGAAGGCGGAGAAAAAAGAGATCAACGCGATCGTACTGGATGTGCTCATGAAGGGCCATGCTGACGACCCCCGCCCCCAGTTTAAGCGGGAGCCTGTTATCCAGGCAATGGGTGTTGAGCAGTTCAAACTTCTCGAACTTGTGCCGAAACCTTCCCTCGCAATCCAGCTCCATGACCGTGTCTATATCGGTGATGCAGAACGGGATAAGATTGAACGGGTGAAGCGCAGGATCGGGTATGAAGATCTCACTCCGACAGCCAGGGGCGAACTCCCGTTTGTCATTGAAGAAGTCATTAAGGAGCGGGAAGCTGATTTTGTTGCTTTCTTCAACAAGGCGATCTCTATCACGCCCCGTCTTCATATGCTGCACCTTCTCCCGGGCATTGGAAAGAAACTGATGTGGGAGATTTTAGAGGAGCGCAACAAGAAACCGTTTGCCAGCCTGGCAGACATTTCGGCCCGTATAAAATCGATTCCCCACCCCGAGAAGATGATCCAGGGACGGATCATTGAAGAGCTCGAGATCAAGGATACCAAATATCACGTCTTTACCACCCGATGAAAGCATATCACGACCAGCACTTCCTCATAGATCCAAACGCCGTAAAGCGGATCGCAGACCTTGAGGATGTTAAAGATAAGCAAGTGCTGGAAGTAGGCCCGGGCAACGGGGCACTCACCCGTGCCCTGCTGGAACGCGGTGCCATTGTTCACGCAGTTGAACTCGATGGGAATCTCTGCGAGCAACTCGAGGACAGTTTTTTTGATGAAATTGAGAGCGGGCAGCTCACCGTGCAGCACGGCGATGCAACCCGGGTTGAACTCCCACCATTCGAAATGTCCGTATCCAACCTGCCCTATTCTGTCAGTTCCAAGATCACGTTCCGCCTGCTCGATCACGGGTTCCGCGTCGCGGTGCTGATGTACCAGAGCGAGTTTGCAGACCGCATGGTAGCCCCGGCCGGCACCAAGGACTGTGGCCGGCTCTCGATCATGGTTCAGACGTATGCAGCAGTACAGCGGTGTTTTGAGTTACCCCCACAGTGCTTCTCTCCCCGCCCGCAGGTCCACTCAACGGTTGTCAAGATCTTTCCCCGCGATCCCATCTTCTTTATTGAAGACCGGAAGCGCTATGCAGACGTAGTCCGGGGGCTTTTCATGCACCGGAGAAAGACGGTCCGTAACTGCCTTAAGGGTTCATCCGGTATGCTCGATCCAGCCTGGGTTGAGCGGGTGATTGCTACCCTTCCCGAAGAGATCTTAAAGAGCCGTCCTGAGGCGCTGTACCTGGAAGATTTTGCTACTATCAGCAATATGGCGTGAATGCCACCGGTAAACCTTCCAGCTGAGACTTTGGCCAGTTAACCCTCCAATGGGGAACCTGTTTAAAAAAAAATGGAATACTGGTTTTCATGTTTACGGGTAAATATTATCGGTCCACTCCTGTTTTTTGCAGAGTATGTTTTTTCTTTGGGTGATTCCTCCTAATTTTGAGCAGGAACCCGGCAAACAAAACTTTAGTCCGCTGCTTACTTTCCCCACTCTGCAACCAGCGACGTTGGATCTATGGTATTTGTGATCCTTTGATTGTCGTAAAATTGTCTTTTGGTTACGGTGTTCAACAGAACAAAAAACTACATAGTATATTACTCAATAAAAACTACTCAATAAAAATAGTGGGGGTATGTCTGATAACCGGAAATATCGCAAATGAGGGAAAATACAAATTTACCTGGGATTTTATCGGGGACATCAAATCGGGAAGACCAAACCTTGGTTTTACTACCCGACTTGAAGTCTATCGCCTGATGCAGTACACTCTCCGGGATGCACTTGAACAGGAAGTCGGTACAAAAACTGCCGACCGGATCTTTTATAATGCCGGTAAACTGGCAGGAACGGAATTTTACCGGATGGTCATTGTCAATGCACCGGATCTCAACACGTTTATAAAAAAATGCCAGGATGCCCTGCAGGCTATGGGGATAGGAATTCTCCGGATAGAGAAATCGGATCTGGAAAATTTATCATTCATCCTGACCGTAAGTGAGGATCTTGACTGTTCAGGGCTCCCTGATATTGGGTTTGTCGTTTGTACCTATGATGAAGGATTTATTGCCGGGCTTCTTGAGGCATTCAGCGGTAAAAAGTTCCATGTTGTTGAAATCGACTGCTGGTGTACCGGAGACCGAACCTGCCGGTTTACGGCAGATCTTATCAGGTAACGATAGAAAAAAAGTCCCAATGCCCCCGCAAAAAAATGATACCCAAAAAAAATCATTCAATGTCTGGCTCTGATGATGAGGTGGCTGCAGTTCTCCAGACGATACGGGACGCTCTGGCAAAGGGCAGCGCTAATCCTGCCAACCTGCCGTTAAGCGACCAGAACCGGCAAACCCTGGAGGCGCTTCTGGCCGATCTCGCATTACTGGATTCTTTTTCATTCCATCTCTCGAACGGAAATCTCTCACCGGAGTTCAGGCTCCGGGGAAAGATGGCCGGTAATTTAAAAGCACTCCAGGCTAACCTGCGTCATATAACCTGGCAGGCACAGCAGATTACGCAGGGGGACTTTACCCAGCGCATCAGTTTCCTTGGCGAATTTTCCCTTGTCTTCAACTCCATGGTGGAACGCCTTGAGTACGCCCGGACTGAACGAGAGGTCCATGAACAGGTTCTCGCAAATAAGAACCGGGAACTGACTGAAGAGATAGAAGAGCGCAAACGGTTATCTGAGCATCTTTTTGTCACCCTTGAAGACCTCAAAAAGAGTGAAGAGCGGTACCGTGCAATTGCGGAATTCTCGGATCATGGCATTTTTATTATTTCCCGTGAGTATTCGGTTGTCTATGTAAACCAGGCCGCATCCCGGTTCATGAATATTAACCCGGAAAAAAAGTCAGTGCAACCCGTGGATGATATTAATCCCCCGTTTCTGGGTGACAGGCTCCATACCCTACTGGAACCGGTCTTCACCACAGGCAGAGGTTTGACCAGCACGATAGAAGTTCCCCATGAGGGTTCTTTAAGGTGGCTCGAAACAACAATAATCCCTCTCATCACCCGGGATCCTTTACCAACTGAGGTAATGGTACTTACCCATGATATTACCGAACGGGTGATGATGGAAAAAGAGCTGGAAAAAGAGGGCATCATACAGATTGAAAAAAATATGGAACAGTTTCAGATACTTAATGATCAGATCAGAAATCCCCTGCAGGTGATTCTTGGCCTTTCCTCCCTTGAGAAGGGCCCGTACACTGACAAGATTGCCCGGGAGATCAATATTCTCAACTCCCTTGTTGCGCGACTCGATGAAGGATGGGTTGAATCCGAAAAGGTACGGAAGTTTCTCCTGCGTCACTACCGGCACGGGGAAGATCTCGATAATAATATCTGTTCCTGAGGGAAATACGGCAGCGCCGGGGGACTTATTGTCAGGAAACTGTTTTAGGAATCGACGATGTGAGAGATACCGTAAACGACAACTTGGGGAAAATATATTCCATTTCTTGAAAAAGAACGAACCCGATACTGTTTTTTCCGAAATAGTTATCCTGCCGGCAATCCCAGCGTGATCTTAAGATGAAGTGGAAAGGCTGGGAGAAGATCCCTCTTGACATTCCTGCCCCTTCAGAACTGACGGGAACCCGCAGAGTGGAAGCCATAGCCCCGCTGATCATCTCTGCCAGTCGATCAACAGATATCCCCGCTTTCTATGGCGACTGGTTTATGGCTCGCTTTCAGGCCGGGTATGTGAAATGGAAGAGCCCGTTTGGGGGGAAACCGGTCTATGTCTCCTTTGCAAAGACCCGTGTCTTTGCCTTCTGGTCAAAGAACCCGGCACCATTTCTCCCCCACCTTGACATCCTTGACCGAAGGGGATACCGGTATTATTTCCTCTTCACCCTGAACGATTATGACGCGGAGCGTCTTGAACCGAATGTGCCCCCGGTTGATGACCGCATCGCCACGTTCATCCGGTTATCCCGCCGTATTGGCAAAGGGCGTGTGGTCTGGCGTTTTGATCCGCTTGTCCTGTCTGACCGGATAACAGTCGATGATCTGCTGGAGAAAGTCCGGTATATCGGCGATAAGATTGCCCCGTTTACAGAACGACTGGTCTTTAGTTTTGTGGATATTGAAAAATATGCCAAAGTACGGCGGAACCTGCTGGCAGGGGGTTGCGCCGGTGCCCGGGAATTCACGGGGGTGGAAGTGGCAGAGTTCTGTACCGGGCTTTCCCTGCTCAACAGGCAATGGGGACTTTCAGTGAGTGCCTGTGCGGAACGAAGAGATCTCTCCGGATATGGCATTTGCAGGGGGCAGTGTATCAGCTATGACCTGCTGGCAACGGAATTCAGTGACGATGACGCGCTGATGGAATTTCTCTCTCCCCCCGGCCAGAAGGAACTTACCGGTACCGGCACAACTAAAGATCCGTCACTCCGTATCAGGGACCCGGGGCAGCGGAACACCTGCAGGTGTATTGTTTCAAAGGATATCGGGCAGTATTCCACCTGCATGCATCTTTGTGCATATTGTTATGCGAATACATCACTGGCCAGAGTGCGCCGGAATTATATGCAGTACTGCGGGGAGCGGGATCGTGGGATTTTCCACGATGCAATAACGGAGTAGTGCTCCGGCGCGTTCAAGAAAATTCCCGCATGATCTTGATCGCACAGAACTCGCCACACATCGTGCATTCCTCCTCACCATCGGAGAGTTCCCGGGCCCGGTCGGGATCCATGGAACAGCGAATCTGGCCTTCGCGATCGAGCGCAGCTCTCAGCTGCGCAATCTTTGTATCCTCGGCTTCCCTGCCATACTTCACGGTATCACCGATGTGTGCCGCAATCCTGAATGCAATCAGTCCCTCTTTTACCGCCGCGGGACTGGGCAGACCGAGATGCTCGGCAGGGGTGATGTAGCAGAGATAGTCTGCCCCGGCAGCACTCGCGATACTGGCCCCGGCAGCACCGGCAATATGATCATAGCCTGCCGCAACATCGGTGGGCAGGGGTCCGGCGACAAAGAGGGGGTAGGCGGACTGTTTCTTGTAATACTTCACCATCGGGGCGATCCGATCGCTCCGGATGTGCCCTCCGGCCCCTTCGATAATAACCTGCACACCGGCTGCACGGGCGCGGTCCGCGAGCAGAACATTCTGTCGTATCTCGGCAAGCTGCATGCGATCCCTGCGATCATGGATGCACCCGCTCCGGGCAGTGTTGCCGAGCGAGAGTACGATGTCATGCTTCCGGCAGAGGGAGAGCACCTCATCGAAATGCTCGACAAACGGATTTTCGCATTGGTTCATGAGCATGAACGCACTGGTAATAGAGCCGCCTTTTGAGACCATGCCAAGGAGCCGTTTTTTCCGGCGAAGTTCGGTAAGCATCCCGCGGCTCACGCCATGGATGACAACCGAGCTGATGCCCTGGTCCATCTGCATCCTGAATGTGGCCATGATGTCGTCTGCGGTCATCTGCTTGAAACCATTCTCGACAACTGCCTGGTAGGCGGGAACGGTAGTAACGGGAAGTGTGGTGCGGGAGAAGATCTCCTTTCGTATGGCGTTGATATCCCCGCCCATTGACAGGTCACTGATGGTATCAGCCCCGAATGTTTCAGCAATAGTGGCTTTTTGTATCTCGTCATCCAGGCAGACTTTTGTAGATGATGTACCGAGGTTGACATTGACCTTGGTTGACAGGCCTTTTCCTATACCGGTATACCGCTTCCCGCGCTGCATAATCACAGCACTTCCCGCCGCTACCCTTTCGCGGAGTGTTTCGGGATCGATTCCTTCGTTCCGGGCTACTTCCCTTATCTGCGGCGTGATTATTCCGTTGGTTGCCTGCTCAGCCTGTGTGCGCATGTCTCTATCCGTGTGGTAACGGCTCCCCACTCTGGTGGGTTTTTTCAGGATAAATTCATGACTTTTTCCCTTTAAACTGCCGGTGAGTTTATACAAGGAGTGCGATAAAAATCCGGGAACTGATATGATTTGAAGACGGAGAACATACCATAGTACGAGCGTTACTCTGATGTCCCACGATCTGTCACAGGTGTACCAGCCCGAAGCTGATACCTATCTCCTGCTCGAGGCTGCAGGAAAAGAGGTCCGGCCGGGTGATCGTGTCCTGGAGATCGGGACCGGTTCCGGGCTCATCTCCTGCAAGCTTGCGCTGGTGTCCGATGTTGTGGCAACGGATATCAACCCGCATGCAGCACTCTCTGCACACAGTCTGGGTGTGGAGGTTGTGCAAAGCGATCTCTTTGCCGGTATCCGGGGCACATTTGACCTGGTCCTCTTCAACCCCCCCTATCTCCCGACACAACCGGAAGAGCGGATCGATGACTGGCTGGAGTTTGCCCTGGATGGGGGTAAAAGCGGCAGGGCAGTGATCGAACGGTTTGCTGCTGACGTGGGAATGGTGCTTGCACTAAAAGGAAGGATTCTTCTGTTGATCTCGTCGCTTACAGGGTTGGCTGAAGTGACGGATCTTTTCTCCCGCAACGGATATGTGGCTGAAGTTGCAATCGAGCAGGTTATTGAAGATGAAGTGCTGTATGTGCTGAGAATCATCCGGGTTCCGTAGTTTAAAAAACCGTATTTTTATCCATTGCGCATCTGCAATGCCACAACGATAATATTTGTAATGAGAATTACCCCCGTTATTGTCATGCCATAGTAGAACAGGGTTGCATCCTCCAGAAGGAAGAGCGATCCGATAAGACCCGCTGTTGATATAAAATAGAAAAAAAACAACTGCACCCAGCGTATCATTTCAGGGTCTCAATAGGATGTAATAATTATACTATTTTTCCTATGAGATGACGATTACCCGCCAGATCCAGATAAAACACATGGGCAGGTTGTTCGAACCGCTGACCTGAAAAGAGATTGATCCTCAGCGGTGAAATAAACTTTTGATTCCGGTAATTTCTCTCATTCAGACAATCAGGCGTTTTTTCATCAGGTTGATGGACATTACACAGAATAGTATAGTCACTGCTGCTATCCATGCGAGGTGAAGCAGGATCGTCCAGGAAAGGGCAGGCAGGGTGAACATCCGCATAATCGCAACAACATGCGTGAGGGGAAGCAGGGCAACAGCGATGTACTGGAAAGCCACGGGCAGCAGGGTGAGTGGGAAGAATGTGCCCGAGAAGAGCATCATCGGGGTAATAAAGAGGAACATGGGATAGTTCAGTGAGTCTATTCCGGGTGTGATTGCAGTGATACACATCCCGATTCCGGCAAACATCAGTCCGCCAAGGAAGGCGAGCGGGAGAGCGAGCAGCGATAAGGGGAGCGAGATCACCCCGAAAGCAAAGAGCACCGGCAGCATGATTGCCACGTACATCACGCTGCGGGTTGCACCCCAGAGTAATTCCCCGGCGATCACATCTTCGATCGAGAGCGGGGTGGCTATCATGGCATCGAAACTTTTCTGGTAATACATGCGCACATAGGAACCGTACGTGCACTCGAAGAATGCCGAGTTCATGACCGATATGGCAAGGATGGCAGGGGCGATGAAATTGATATACGGGACGCCATCAACCTCTTTGATATAGGAGCCGATGCCCATGCCGATGGCAAAAAGGTAGAGCAGGGCATCGATAAACGGCGGGAAGAAGTTCACTTTCCAGGTCCGTACAAAGACCACAAGATTGCGGTGCCAGACCCGGATCGCCCTTCCGGAAACCGGGGGAACTGAAAAGAGATGCGTCATGATGTTAGTCCCGCAGGGTCCTCCCGGTCAGTTTCAGGAACACATCTTCAAGCGTTGCCGGCCGGGTGAGCATCTTTTTTGGCTGGCAGGAGTTGAACAGGATCTTAGCGATCTCCCGGGACGAGTCCGTGGCGATCTGCACGGTATCACCAGTCACTTCGTGGGGGATGTTGTGTGCTGCAAGGCAGGCGAGCACTTCTGCACTCTTCTCCACTTCCACGATCTCATCCCCGACGTGCTGCTTGACCAGGTCAGCCGGGGCTCCCTCCACAAGGATCTTCCCGTGGTCCATGATCACGAGCCGATCGCAGAGCCGGGCTGCCTCATCGAGGTAGTGCGTTGTCAGGACAATCGTATTGCCCTGCGCCTGAAGGGTTTTGAGTTTCTCCCAGATCAGGTGCCGGGCCTGGGGGTCGAGACCGATGGTTGGTTCATCCAGGATGAGCAGGTCGGGACCATTGACCAGTGCCCGGGCAAGTATCAGCCTTCGCTTCATCCCTCCTGAGAGTTTTTCCACTTCAACATCGCGTTTCTCAAGCAGCTGGACAAAATCAAGCAGTTCATCAGCCTTTTTCTGTGCAGAATGCGGGGGGATGCTGAAGTAGCCTGCGTAGGTAGCGAGGTTCCCAAAGCAGGTGAAGTCCGGGTCAAGATTGGTCTCTTGCGGGACCACGCCGAGGCGCTGCTTGATCTCAGCGGGTTGCACGTCCGGGTCCTGGTCAAATACCCGAAGTACACCGGATGACCTGGGTGAGACGCAGGCGATCATCTTCATGGTCGTGGTCTTGCCGGCCCCATTGGGGCCCAGGAACCCGAAGACCTCGCCTTTTCTTACGGTAAATGAGATGCCATCGACAGCAACAAGGCTGCCATAATTTTTCCTTAAATTGTGTGCCTCGATGATCCCGGTCAATGGATTGTCCTCCTTAAAACAGTGATTTGTGCGGGAGCGAATAAATACCCTCTATTACTGCATAGGTCTCAGACACCGCGATATCGGGTGGGAAAAAAGAGTTATGTTCAGGGTTCGGGTTTTACCAGCACTACTCCGGCGATCAACACCGCAAGGAGTGCAATGGAAGCAAACATCTGCAATGCATTGGTGTCCGTGACATTGAGATCAGGATATGCCGTACCATGCCAATGATACCGGCGATGAGCAATGCACGCACTTCGACACGTTTTGTCCTGAAGTATACGGTGACGGTTTTTAAAAAGCACGATGATCGTGATCGTCAGGAGCAGTGACTGGATCACTCCCAGAAGGCCTTTCGAATAATTCTGCACACCATCTATGATTTCCGGAGTCGTTACCATTTTTATGATAAGCTGTATCGCATCAGACAGGGAAAACGCAGCAATGATCGTAAGCAGGATGGCGACGATCATGTACATGATTATCGGAACAAAGGAAAAAATGCAATTATTGTATCCATTACGGAACGTTTGTTTGCGATTGAGCACATCTCGTTTGTCAGTGTCAGATTGACGGACAGCGGGATTAACATGCTGGCTGGTCCAGTTTTTTGTTTCATTGGAGAGTGTGCAGTTATTATTTTTTAGTGAGTTTAATGATTGCAGCCCGGGCTGAATCGCGAACTTCAGAAAAAGGGTCTTCTAACAGCGATGTGAGCGGTTGGGTTGCCCGTTTGTCGCCCAGTTTTCCCAGAACTTCAGCTGCACCGATTCTCACCGTAATATCCTTATCCTTAAGGCAGATGATGAGCGGATCGACTGCTGCACGGTCCCTGATCTTTCCCAGTGCTGCTATTGCCGCACAACGAATGCCCGGTTCGGGATCAGCGAGTGCAGTAATCAGGGCAGGCATTGCATCGGAATCACCCAGCCGTCCAAGTGCCTGCACTACCTCGGAGCGGACTACCGGATGGGGATCTGATAACGCAGCGGCGAGTGGTGCAATCGCAGCCGGGTTCCCGGACTTTCCCAACTCTGCAGCTGCATCCCGGCGTTTTTTTACCGCAGGTGCATGCAGACCGGCTGCGGGGGACAGAATATCTTTCATAAGAGGAGGATAATTTTCCGGTTAGTGCTCGCACTCATAACCGGACTCATACGCGGATATGACCTTGTGTGCAATTTCTTCTGACAGGCGGTCATGCACAAGGTGTACAAAAGCCTCGACATCCTCTACCGGAAGACAACCCATGCTCTCTTCTCCCTTCTGGATCATGTCGGTAAGGTAGGCGAGTTCTGCATCATCAAGCCGGTTTATCCGCAGGATAAAATCATTGCTGTCTTCGGCAAAGTGGTTGGAGACCGGGGGTAATATGGAGTGAAACATATGCCCCGATCCTGAACAGGTGAGATCGCCGCATTCCGGTGCAAGTTTTTTCAAGATTTCAATATCTTTCTCTGAGAGTTCCCGTGGCATGGTATCGTTATCCTGATCAAGTATTATGCCGACTTTGGAATAAACGTGCGTGTAAGGATCTGTTCATTCATTGGAAACGGCATGGTCCTGTCCAATGGTATTACCGGTTCCTTTTCCGGGGAATATGTGAATTATTGATTTAAGCTATCCCGGAAGGCATAGGCCTCCGTCCGCAACAAGGAGTACATTGTTGTTATGCCAGCAATAGTGCGTGCCGGCAAGGAAAAAAGGTTTAGAAATATTTGTCCAGCCAGTTTTTGATTCCTGCAATAATTCCACCGGAGTTGCCCGAGCCTGATGATTTTTTGCCGCCCGACCTGGGCTGCATGGTTGCGGGGCGCGAAATTGTCCGTCGGGGTGCCGGGGCTTCCCGTTCCGGGATATCCCTGAGGGTGCCCTGCTGCGGTTCGCTGCCATCCGGTTCAAAACCCCATGCGAAACCGATCTTGTATGCACGTTCATTCTGGCGGATCCAGTTCGCCGCGTTCATGTATCCGCGATCTTCAGCTTTCTTGATGGTATCCTGGTGATCCTGGGTGAAATGGATCTCTTTCTGAAGGACAACCAATTCTTCGTATACCTTTCCGGGGACTTTGATCTTCTCCCTGCTCATAACTCCTCATATAGGCATATGCTGGGAAACGATATTTAATGTTTCCATATAAAAACGCTGAAAATGCGGGACAATTGGTTTCCGGGTGATAAGAATCGGTTAAAACAGGTATTCGCAGAAGATTGATACGTGTGCTGAACCATGTTAGGATCATTGGAGGGAAAAAATGGTCAAAGTGATCTATGAGGGAGATGATTTCAAACGAATGCTGAGGACTGATTTGCAGAAACTTGAGCGTCTTGTTGATGCAAAAAAGTTTGGAATCTTTGAAGTGGATTACAAGGAAGGAAAGATCAAAATCGAGATTAAAAGGAAAGGAACGGATGTAGTTGTGAAACGATGGCGGCCAACCTGATCTCCTGTTTTTAAGAGATCATACCTGTACTTAAAAAAAACCGTATCCGGTTAAAGAAAAATCCGGATAACCCGAATAAAAATTCAGATCTCTTTCTTATAATCTGAGTGCACTTTGGGCATCTTCATCTTTTGTGCTTTCTGGATCTTTTTTATGGTCTCTTCTTTGGCCAGCGAGCCTTTTTCTGCTGCTGATAATCCATCTCCTGCTTCCCGTACCTCTTGAATCTCGGATAAGAAATTCCGGTACTCTTCAGCAGTGATACCGATCTTTTTCATTTCAATACCCGTGAAAAAACCCTGCATGTATTTTGCATGGTGATCCGGGCAGACGGGGAATGTTGTGAATGCATCTCCCTCTGATGTTTTTCCTTTCACCGGTAAAAGGGTACCGGTTACTTTCTCCGGCTGCCGGCAGATAGAGCAGCGGTAGTGGTGCCTGCGCCGTATTAGGTCAAATTCTGCACTGTCAGTCATGGATAATCTCGTTATTTAATTAACCTGATTTTTTTAATTAACCTGAAGTTATCAGGATTTCAGAATTAGCGAAAACCGGATGCTGCTATGGGGATTCGAACCCCAGTCGCGAGCGTGAGAGGCTCGCATGATTGGCCGGACTACACTATAGCAGCGCAATTGCTCAATAACTTGGGCGATATTTTTACTTATAGTTTCTTACATCATTTCTCGTACCCGTGACTTGTTTTGCCTGTTATCTTCTTGATGGAGATACAATCACGGAAGGAAATTGTGATCGGTTCAATTATGAGCGTTCTCTATCTCCCGGTACATTTATGCCTGTCAGCTTAAAAAAAATAACAAAAGGGATCTTTTTCCCACAACAACTTTATCTTGAACATACGGCGATTGATATAGTAATGAGTAGTCTTGAGGAACAAATAAAAGAGCTCGAGGACGAGCTCATAAAAACCCCGTATAACAAGGCTACTTCCAAGCATATCGGACGGATAAAGGCAAAGATTGCACGCCTGAGGGATGAAGCGGTAAGCCGCGCGATGAAAGCCGGCGGGGGCGGCGAAGGGTATTCGGTAAAAAAGTCCGGTGACGCTACCGCAGTCCTTGTCGGGTTCCCGTCTACCGGTAAAAGTACACTCTTGAACAAACTCACCGGAACTGACAGTGCGGTTGCGGCATATGCGTTTACCACACTCACGGTCGTTCCCGGTGCACTCGAACACAAAGGGGCGAAGATCCAGCTCCTCGATATCCCGGGTCTGATTGCCGGTGCAGCAATGGGCAAAGGACGGGGCAAGGAAGTGATAGCCGTTGTCCGTGGTGCCGATATCATCATCATCCTTGTTGATGTCTTTAACGAGCGGCATTTTGATGTGCTCCTTAAGGAACTCTATGATGCCGGTATCCGGATTAATGTGCCAAAACCGGACATCACCATCAAGAAGAGCTCTCACGGGGGCATCCGGCTCAATGCGGTTGGTACGCTTGACCTTGAGATTGACGAGGTACGGTCTATCCTTGCCGAGAGCAAGATGATGAATGCGGATATCCTGATTCGTGGGAATGCCACCCAGGATGATCTCATTGATGCTCTGCAGGGTAACCGTGTATATGTGCCGGCGTTCATTGCAGTGAACAAAGTTGATCTTGTGGATAAGGAACGGTACCTGGAGATCGAACACGATATTGCAGAACGGTTCGGCAGCCAGCCGCTCATGATTTCGGCTCACGTTGGTTATCACCTTGAAGAGACCAAAGACGCGATCTACGATTGTCTCGGGTTCATGCGTATCTATCTCAAGCCCCATGGGGGAGATGCGGATCTGGAAGAACCCCTCATTGTCAGGAATGGCAGCACAATCGAGGATGTCTGTACCAAGCTTCACCGTGAATTCGTCCAGAAATTCCGTTACGCAAGGGTCTGGGGAAAATCGGTCAAGCACCCGGGACAGAGGGTTGGTCTCTCCCACAGACTGGTCGATAGTGATTTGCTCACGATCATTGTTGAACACTAAATAACCGGAAATTTTTGTCCCCGGGCATCCTTTTTTTATAACTTGTTTGGAAAAATATAATTTGCCCGCAATCCTTCTCTCTCATAAGATCGTACAGTATTTTTTTTAAGACTGTGGATGTCCATCCATCTCTTTAAAAAATACCCCGCTCTGAATGGATGTTTCCCGATGACTAACCCATCCCCTGAGAATTCGAGTCGCAAACCCGGCGAATCTCTCGTTTCCGTCCTCTTTACGCTCGATGACCAGGAAATAATTACCTATGTCAGTGAGGATTGTACCGGGATTCTGGGTCTTCTTCCGGAAGAGATGATTGGCAGACCTTTGTCCGCGTTCATTGCCCCCGGGGGAAATGTCAATCCAGGTGAAATGTGCGGGCAGGCAAAGCAAGGAGAAAAATATCCCTTCCGTTTCTCCGTTGTTGGCAGGGACGGAGGAATCCATCAGGCCATTGCCATTTCCCGGTCTGTTTTTGAAGGTCAGGGTACGGTCAGCGTGATTGGCGCGATTGGGGTGGCGGGTACCGGGAACCCGGTTGAAAAAATTACCCGGATGGCTAATACAAAAATTCATTTCCTCAACAGCATCGTCCGTCATGATATCAACAACCAGCTTACTGTGTTAAACGGTTATCTCTCGTTAATGGAGCCGGGTGACAACTCGACTCATTCTCCGAATATTGTAAAGATTCTCCTGGGTGCAACTGAAAAAATTAATAAAATGGTTACATTTTCCTCGGAATACAAGGATATCGGTATACGATTGCCGGCATGGATCAATCTTTCTGTGGTATTTCAGTCCGCCCGGTCTGCTTTTATTGCCGGGAGTGTCAGGATAATCCCAAATCCCGTGTGCCAGGAGCTTGAACTCTTCTGCGATCCGGCACTTACAAAGGTTTTTCATCAGTTGATCGACAATTCGCTCCGTCACGGAAAAACGCTCTCTGAAATATCCCTGCTCTGGAAGCGGGAGAACGGTGGAGTTATAATTGTATATGAGGATAATGGAGCCGGCATAGCCGATCACCTCAGGCCCACCCTCTTTCAACCCGGAAACGGGAAGAAAATCGGGTATGGCCTCTTCCTTGTCAGAGAAATCCTTGCGATCTCCGGCTTTACCATAACCGAAACGGGCACATCCGGAAAGGGTGTGCGGTTTGAGATATTTGTACCTGCGGGTTCATTCAGGGTAGTAAAAACGGATCAGCAGTAATAACGATGAACCGATTCGGGTTGCTCGCGTTATTCCTGCACTGTTGATTGCCTCTCTTCTTTTCATTCAGGTTTTTTAGAAAAACCCGGATGAATTGCTGCCTTGATGATAGCAAGAGGCGCTTCTGTTTTGATCCCGTACCCGCAGAAGTGGGTCCGGCTTGCCGGGTATCCTTCCGCCCGGATACGATCGAGAACTATGTTGATGTCCGGAGGCGACACCCTCAGGAGTTTTGCAATATGGTGATAATCATAGAACGATGATGTGGGCAGTTCATCGATGCACGTGCTGATGAGTTTCTCCAGGTCTTTTTTCGTACCGAGTTCTGCACTTTTCAGCTGTTCCTGCATCTGGAGGAGTATCTCATGGTTGCAGATACTGCCCAGCCAGAGGGGGCCGATGAATGAGAGCGGTACATTGCAGTGCGGGCATGAGACGGAGGGGGGAACCATTCCATGATGTTCCTCCCGGTACGGGCATTTCGGGCACTGGAGAATGAACCCGATCTGCCTGAGTGTATCGTCCGCCGAACCCGCCCCGCGGAGTAACCGGAGGTGGAGCCGGACAAAATGCTCGCGGGCATAACAGAATGTAGGCTCAACCCCCCGGTCGTACTTGAGTGTCTCGCGGACAACGAACCCGAGCAGGATCCGGAGCCCTACTTCACTGTGGTATTCGGTGTTCTGCGGGCGCGCGAAATATCTCCGGATGCCTGCTTTCAGGTGCGCCCCGCAGAGCGGTGCGGTATCGGTAGCAGTGACAAAGAGAAACCTGCGCGTACCCCGGATTGCTGCGTCTATTACCATCGCCGGTGTCCCGAATGGATCGAGATCCACGGCATCAAATGCCCGTTCCGAGAGCAGGGCATTGGCATCCCTCTGCACAATCTCGACCTGCAGGTTTGCCTGGTTCGCATTGTACGTGATCAGTTCGATGGCTTCGGCTTCACGGTCATTGATCGTAACCGGAATACCACATTCATTCAGTACCCGCATCCCGCGAATCCCCGTTGCCCCCATAGCATCGAGATATTCCGATGGCTTGAGAATGGGGAGCAGCAGCACGGTGGCATCGCGGTTCAGTTCCATCTTGCGGTTGAAGAAGATCGGGGCAGACCCGGGAGGAAACTGCGTCATATTGTCCTGAACCGGGATATAAAAATGAGTTTTTCCTTCCGTTGCCTCGATTAGTTCCATTGCGGAGAACTGTTGCAGCGCGCAAACCTTATACATATTCCTCCCTCAATTGGTATGGGCAGGGCGAGTGGCTTAGCCCGGACATAGCGTCAGCCTCCTAAGCTGAATGCCGGGGGTTCAAATCCCCCCTCGCCCGTTTATAACATTATTTTCGTGCATTTTATCATCCCGACGACGACATATCTGGTATCCTCATGAGCGCTGCAGGATTGTTCACCATAACCCGCCCGGCAAATGCGGTTGTTTCCGGCGTGACGGCGATTATTGCCTACCTGATAGCAACAGGAACGGTCATTCCCTCCACGGTTATCCTGCTCGTCATAGTAACCCTGATCACTGCCGCCGGAAACGTGATCAATGATTATTTCGATGCAGAGATTGACCGGATCAACCGCCCGGAACGCCCGATCCCCTCCGGGAGCGTAACACCCCTTGCTGCCCGGTGTTTTGCAGTAACTCTCTTTCTCGCGGGTATACTGGCCGCTCTTTTTACCCCCCTGCTCTGCCTCTTCTTTGTTGTGGTGAATTCACTGGTTCTTGTCCTGTACGCAGCGAAACTCAAGAGCATGCCGGTAGTTGGCAATGCCGCCGTTGCGTATCTTGCCGCCAGCATCTTCCTGTTCGGGGGAGCTTTTGCCGGCTGGCAGGCGCTGGTGCTGATGATCCCGCTTGCCACAATTACGTTCCTTGCAACGATGGTCAGGGAGATCTTAAAAGATGCAGAAGATGTGGAGGGTGATGCGGCGGGTGGTGCCGATACCCTTCCGATCCGTATCGGTATCCGATTTACTACCCGCATTGCCATGGGATTCGCTCTTCTGGCTGCTGTAGCGAGTCTGGTCCCCTTCCTCTGGTGGGGAACATGGTACCTTGCCGGCATTGTCATTGTCGATATTATCATTCTCGCTGCGGCTGTCAGGACGCTGCCCTGCCAGACACCCGCCAGTGTCAGGGAAACCCGGGCAACTACACTCATCAAGGCAGGAATGTTTGCTGCTCTTCTGGTATTTGCCCTCTCGGCACTCTTCCTGTAAATCCATCCGGCACTTTAAGGGGGCTTTTTGTGTTTCCCGAGCAACAAGTTTATCCCCTGATCATACCTCAATTATCTTGAGGGACCAATGCCAACACTTTTCCAGAAGGGCAATACTTTTTTTGCAGAAAAAGGGGCGTATTTTGAAGGGAACGTGAAAGTAGACGGGGACTTCATAGTACCGCCTCATACCCATTTCTGGGGACGGCTCACGGTCACCGGTACACTCGAGCTGGGTCCGCGCTCCAGCGTTGCCCTCGATGTCAGCTGCTGGAGTGCGATCATCGGCAGCCAGTCCCGGATCAAAGGGCCCATTGTGGCCCACGGGGATGTCACGATTCTCGATCATGCCACAGTCCATTCTGTCAGGGCAGGCGGTAAGGTTATCCTGCGCACCGGCGTCCATGTCGGGGATGTGACCAGCGAGGACACGATCATTGTCCATGGCAAGATAAAAAGCGGGAGACTAACCGGCAAGAGTATGAAGGTCCTCGGGGACTGACGCAGGGTCCAGACCGAGGATTGCCACTTCGTACACATCCGGCCAGTTTACAATTGTTTCAACGCATCCTTCTTTTAAGGTAACTACGCCCATGACAAGGAGTCCCATCTTATCGGCCATGTCAATGCCCTCTTTGACTTCTGAAAGGCATCCGACACCGATTATTGCCTTTGGGCGGTATTTTTTTACCATGCGCTTGATAAATGACGAGCCCGGCACAATGAAGATCCGGTATCCCATCTTCTCGAGTATACCCCGTGCCTCTCCAACGGAGCACTGCCCGCAGGCACGACATTTGAGTCCTTCCGGCGTGAGATTAGCCGGGCAGCTGGATGAACGCAGACACTGCGGCATAAATATTGCCCGCTGGGTAACCGGGACCCGTGAAAACTCGGTCGTGTTCATGGTGTTGTGGATCTTGATCAAAAATGTGAGCATCTCGCGGTCTTCAAGACCTAAGAGCCGGAAGAACGCTTTCATCAGTCCTTCGAAAAAGACGAGACCTGCCTTGATGAGCTGGGGAAAATACAAATGTCCCTTCTTTATCGAGTAGAGTGATATCAGGGCCAGGATAAACGCGATAACGATTGCCCCGAGTATAACGATGACCGTGATCTCGCCGATAATAAACATCAGCTGGTTGTAAGGGGTGAAATCAAAATCCATGGGAACAGGAGCTATTTTTTTATTATGTGGTGTTGTGATGCGATAAGAGTTTATGTATGTCAACGGGAGGACGCAGTACACCGGTCTCTGTTATGATAGCCGTGACCAGCTCCATGGGGGTTGCATCGAAGGCATAGTTCTTCACGTGCGCTCTCTCCGGCACATAGGTACGACCGCCCATGATTGTCACTTCGTCGCGTCCGCGCTCTTCAATGATCACATCAGTCTCGGTATTTTTCGCATCGAATGTTGAGCGGGGGGCGGCTACATAGAATGGGATCTTGTGATGGTGAGCGCAGACCGCGTGCATGTAGGTCCCAATCTTGTTAAAAACAGCATCAGAAGTGATACGGTCCGCACCGACAACCACGGCATCGATAGCTCCCTGTCGCATGAGGTGAGCTGCCGTCGAATCCGTGATCGTGGTCACATCGATCCCATCCCGCGCAAGTTCCCACGCGGTGAGCCGGGCCCCCTGCAGGAGCGGGCGTGTCTCACAGGAAATGACTTTTACCTTTTTTCCCTCATTCACTGCGGAACGGATAACACCCAGTGCCGTGCCCCATGATGAGCAGGCAAGGGCACCTGCATTGCAATGGGTAAGCACCGTGCAGGTATCGGGCAGGAGTGCGGCCCCGTGCTTACCTATTGCATGACAGCAGGCCGTATCCTCGCGGGCGATCTCCTTTGCTTCGGCAATCGCCCTTGTGCAGGCATCCCTGCAGTCCTGCGCAGGTTGCATTGATGCGAGCACCCGGTCAATTCCCCAGGCAAGGTTGATCGCGGTCGGGCGGGTTGACCGGAGGAGATCTGCATCTCTCTGCACCGCTGCCATGAATAACTGCATATCTTTTTTCTCTGCAAGCACTGCAGCGAGAGCTACCCCGTATCCCCCGGCAACCCCGAGGGCGGGTGCTCCCCGGATCTCCAGCCGCCTGATCGCCGTTGCCAGCCGTTCGATGCTGCGGCACTCGACAATGGCGTACTCATTGGGCAGGAGCGTCTGTTCGATATAGTGGATGCTCTGGTTGCCGGTATCCCACCAGAGGGTGGAAGTCTCATTCACGCGGATCGCGTCCTTACGGCATCGATATATGCCCGCATGGCCGCAGATCCCCCGGAGGCTACACTGTCCGGTATATCGCGGGGAGCAGTTGCCGTGCCCGCCACATAGATCCCGGGACGGAGGGTTGCAACCGTGTCCACGGCATCATGGGCGGATTTGAAAAAACCGGTTGTTTCAAGGGGAACCCCGCATTTCGCGGCAATACCGGCTGCATTGTCAGACGGGCCGATCCCAATCGAGAGTACCACGAGATCCGGATGGAGGTTCTGGACTTCGGAGGTTTCGGAGTTTTCAACCTGGAGGATAAGGCCGTTCCGGTCTGCGAGGATCGTTGCGGGCATACCCCGCAGGAACCGGATCCCCAGTGCCTTTGCCCGTTCGTAATATTCCTCGTAGCCTTTGCCATAAGCCCGGATATCCATATAGCAGAGCGTGATATCGATTGCCGGCTGCTTCTCCTTGATCAGCATCGCGTTCTTCATTGCCTGCATACAGCAGATACACGAGCAGTAGGGCCGGTCAATGGATACGTCGCGTGAACCCACGCACTGGATGAACACGATACTCCGGGGCACAGCCCCGTCACTCATCCGTTTGATCTTCCCGCCGGTCGGACCACTGGCATTGATCATCCGTTCCAGTTCCAGGCTGGTGATGACGTCCGGCAGGAGGAGGTGGCCGAACTGCTCCTTGTTCCGGGCATCAAAGATGGTATACCCGGTCGTGATAACGATACTTGCCGCATTGATCGTAATCAGCTTATCCTCGTCCTTGCGAAGGATCGCACCCGGGCCACAGGCATCATAGCAGAGCCCGCATTCAATGCAGTGCTCTGCATCCTTGACCACGATATCCGGAACTGCCTGTGCATGGGGTTTGTAAATAGCCTTCCTCACGCCAACACCGGCATCGAACCGGTTGTATACTTCAACCGGGCAGATCTCAATGCAGTCCCCGCAGCCGGTACAGAGTACAGGATCCACGTATCGCGGATGTTCCCTGACTGTTACGGTAAAGTGGCCGACTTCACCATCGATTGCTTCTACTTCTGCGCAGGTATGGACGGTGATGAAAGGGTGGCGGGAGACATCCACCATCTTGGGGGAGAGGATGCACATTGAGCAGTCGTTGGTCGGGAATGTCTTGTCAAGCTGGGCCATATGGCCGCCAATACTGGGCTCCCGCTCGATCAGGTGCACATGAATTTCGTGCCCTGCAATATCGAGCGCTGCCTGGATGCCCGCGATACCGGCACCGATGACAACCACATTACTCATGGTGGGCGTACTCCCCGGCAAGCTCGATATAGGATGCAGCATTTTTAAGGATCTGTTCCTGCTGGGCAGTGTCTGCCTCTTTGACAATCTTACCCGGGACACCCACTACCACAGAACGCGGGGGGATGATTTTTCCCTCGGTAATTACAGCCCCCGCACCAATGACCGATCCATCGCCGATGGTTGCGCCGTTTAATACAATCGATCCCATGCCGACAAGCACCCGGTTTCCTATAGTACAGCCATGCAGGATGGCACCATGACCCACCGATACATCCGTACCCAGGATGACCGGATGTCCTTTACTGGTGTGGACCACGCAGTTGTCCTGGATATTGGACCGGTCCCCGATCACGATCCGGTCCTTGTCAGCACGGATGACCGCACCAAACCAGATGCCCACCTGTTTTCCGATCGTGACATCGCCGATGATCGTTGCGTTACCTGCTGCAAAGAGCGGCACGCCGGAGACCTTTCCATCCATATGCATAATAACATAAGAAATTAAGAATCAAAGAGCATGAAGGTTATGGTCGGGGGCACATTCGATCCCCTTCACGATGGGCACAAAGTCCTGCTGAGCCGGTCGTTTGAAATTGCCGGTTCTCATGGCCATGTAGTGATCGGACTTACTACGGACAGTTTCGCCAGTAGGAAGATCCATCCGATCCGCCCGTTTGAGATCCGTAAATCTGAACTCGAACAGTATATCCATGACCGTAATTTTTCAACCCCCTTTGTAGTTGAGCCTCTCCAGGACCGGTTTGGTTCTGCGCTCGATGCAGATTTCGATGCGATCATTGTGTCGGAAGAGACCATTCCGGTAGCAGTTGAGATCAACAAACTGCGCAGGGAACAGGGGAGAAAGAAAGTCGATATTCACCAGATCAGCTGTGTTCTTGCCGACGATGGCCGCTGGATCTCCAGCACCCGGATTTATCGTGGCGAGATCGATGTCCACGGGCACCTGATGCATTGAGAACTGATTATTTTTCCATTATTTTTCTGAACCGACAGGAGATATCGATCCACGGTTAAAAAAAAGTGATTATTTCCGGTGTGCAACCACAATAACCAGCAGGCCCATGATGGAGCCGATGACTGTTACCATGGGTGACATGGATGCTTTTGTTGTTGTCGGCGCAACGGTTGTTGCTGTTGTCTGGATGATCGCTGGTGCCTGAGTGACAACGACAGTCGGTGGAACTGTTGTTGGGGCCAGCGTTATGGTCTCTGTTCCGGTCTTATGGGTGGTATCGCTTCCATAATCATTGGAAACAGTTAAACTCACATCATATGCTCCTTCCTTGGGGTAGGTATGACGGGGATTCTGTTCGGAAGATGATGTGCCATCACCAAACGACCAGCTCCACGTTACCGGGTTGTTGGTCGAGAGATCCTTGAACTGGACGATGAAGGGGGCCTTGCCGATACGCTGATCTACCTTGAAGTTTGCCACAGGGGCAAGTGTTGTTACGATAAATCCTGCTTTTGAGGTTGTGTCCTGTCCGTTGGCATTAGATACGGTAAGGCTGACGGCATAGGATCCCAGTGATGTATAGGTGTGCGTCGGGTTTTTCTCTGTTGATTTGGCGCCATCGCCAAAGTCCCAGTTCCATGAAGTGGGTTCACCTATTGATTGATCGATGAACTGGACATTCATTGGAGCACCGCCACGGGTCTTGTCTGCAGCAAAATCGGCACGTGGAATGTTAAGAACGGTGATATACTGGTTCTTGGTCCGGCTGTTTGTAATAGACGGGTTCGATGCGGTCAGCGTGACATCATATACACCGGTTTTCTGGTACACGTGATCAGGCTTTGACCCGGTTCCGAGACCTCCGTCACCAAATTCCCAGACCCAGTTTGTAGGTGAATTTGCGGAGAGATCAGTGAATGTAACGATTCTTCCGACGCCCACTGTTGTTTTGTCAGTGGTGAAGTCAACTGCGGGGCCTTTTCCGACCGTGATGAGATCTTTCATCACCTTGGTGTCCTGCGCGAATTGGTTTTTAGCCGTAAGGGTGACGGTGTAGGTGGCCTCTTTCATATAGGCGTGCGTGGGATTCTGCTCCGTTGATGTCTGCCCGTCGCCAAAGTCCCATTGCCATGAGGTTGGCTGTTGTGTTGACAGGTCCACGAACTTGACATTCATGGGTACCGAATTCAGATCAAAGGGAGCAATAATCTGCCTGAAATCGGCTTTGGGTCCCATACCCACATTGATGTAGCCAATCTTGGTTGCAGTATCCTTGCCGTTATCATTGCTTGCAGTCAGGGAAACAGTGTAAATTCCTTTCAACTGGTAGGCATAGCTTGGATTCTGGGTGGTCATTGTTTTGGTGTCCCCAAAGTCCCACGCCCACCGGGTTGGCGAGTTTGAGGATTTATCGGTAAATGCAATAGTTTCCCCTACATTTACGGATGTCGGAGTGCCGATGAAGTCAGCAGCAGGAACACCTCCGACATTGACTATCTGTGTTGAAGTTGCAGTATCTCCGCCGCGTGTTATCGCAAGCTTGACGCGGAAGGCCCCACTCGTTGTGAAGGTATGAGTCGGGTTCTGGTCGGATGAGGTTGCCCCATCGCCGAAATCCCAGTTCCATGACGTGGGAGTACCGATTGAACGGTCAGTAAATTTCACTACAAGGGGTGCTTTGCCCGAGTTCGGGTCGGGGCTGAATTTTGATGTAAGCGGACCGACAACGGTGACAAAACTGTTTTTTCTTATATCGGATGAACCATACTCATTGGAAACCGTGAGAATTACATTGAATACCCCGGAAGTCCAGTACGTGTGCACCGGGTCTTTTTCAGAAGAACTCTTTCCGTCTCCAAAGTCCCACTGCCATGCGGTAACCTGACCCTGTGATTTATCCGTGAATTTCACTGCCATCGGGACATTTCCACTTGTCGGGGTTGCATCAAAGTCCGCTTTTGGTCCCATGCCAATTGAGATGTAATCCTTCTTGATTTCGGTACTGGAACCGAAATCATTTGTCACCGTGAGTTTTGCCGTGTACATGCCGCGCTGGGTGTACATGTGTGAGGGGCTCTGCTCTGTTGAAACCGAACCATCGCCAAAATCCCACAGATATGTCATGGGTGTCGAACCCAGCGAATTGTCAACAAAGATTACCTTTGTCGGAACTGTGGCAAATGCATAATGAGCATCGAACTGGGCTACAGGTGCAACGCCAACTACGATGTATCCGGGTTGATTCGCGCTTAAAGCAGTCGCCCCGGGCATCATCAGGGCAAAAAGCAGGACGATGAGTCCTGCCGATACAATGCAAGTATTCCTAGTCATACTATTCACAGAGCAATGTACTGATCTGTTTTAATATTTAAGGTGATATTGTCAGGGTGACACCTTATAAAACATTTAGCAAGAATGGTAAAATTTTCTTTGTGATTTAGCTTTTCTGCCCCGGATTGAGATGAGCAAATATTTCTTAAAAAGAGGGATGTCTTAAAAATAGATTGTTTTAGTTTCTGGACTACAATGTTCTTTTCAGGCAATCATGTAGGTGAAGAAATAGAATGTGATCAATGGAATGAACAGCACGAGATATACCGCCCGGTTCCATTTCCATATCGCCAGGCCGTCCATTGTTTCAATAGGCATCAGGCTGTAGACTGCGGTGATGAGATTGATGATAAATCCTACTCCCCCGGCAATTGCCCAGAGATCTCCTAACGGGATGATGGCAAGGAACAGGAGCATGAGGATGATACTGACACAGGGGCCTGAAACCATCTCAATACCCATTTCCCGTACATTATCCTCCCCCGGGCGGTTGACGATATTCCGGTAAGACTGGGCAAAGGCATTGCCATAGAGCCATGCCGTAAGGAACATAACCCCCGTCCCCAGTCCCCAGAACTGGATGTCGGCATCGCACCCATGTTTTGTTGCGAAATACCGGTGGGCAAAATCATGGAGGATCACGGATATCGCACCAACAGCGATGTATATGAGTACGGTTGTAAGGGTCAATTCTGCCCGATCGGCAAGGATGAATGCCAGGGCAAACATAATTATCGCCGCTTCAATAATGATCATTTCAATGGCGGATAATCCGAAATACCTCCGTTCAAACTGACGAGCAACAATCCCACGTTTTTCAATCTCTGCGGCACTCATTTTTTCAACCGTATGTCCCCCGATAAGGTCTGCAAAGAATTTTGCCAGTTTTGTTCCTATCTGGGTGAGTGTGCCGATGTTGCTGAAAAGAATATTGAGAAATACCACTCCCATGCTGGTGAGGACTGCTGCAAGAGCCATGAACTGCGGGGGGATGATTCCGCTGGTGGGGAGATTTTTTTCTGTAGTTCCGCGTGCCTCATGGATCAGTCCAATGATACCATCTGTTTTCCCCACTACCACAGTTTCGGGTATCGTTACCACGGATTGCCCCGGTGATAACGGGATTTCCGGGCTGCCGACGCGGATGTGATGGGTGCGGGTGAGGGTATCGCTGCCAAATGCATTTTCAGCAGTCAGGGTTGTGTTGTAATACCCCACAGTGCTGTAGGTATGAACCGGATCTTTTTCTGTACTGGTCCCCCCATCCCCGAACTGCCATAACCATGCCGATGGATTTCCGCTGGTAACGTCATGAAATTTCACGGTCAGGGGGGGATCGCCGGCTCGTGTATCGACAAAAAATTCTGTGGAGGGGATAGTTCCCGAATTGATGAGGTTTGCTATCGAACTGTGTCCCTCGCCATAACGGTTTGTTGTGTCGAGAGAAACGGTGAAGAGACCGGTTTTTATGTACGTATGGGTGGGATTCTGGACTGATGATGTCCCGCCGTCGCCGAAATTCCAGTGCCAGGATGTGATGCCGGAACCTGATGTATCCGTAAATTTCACGGTCAGAGGAAACGTTCCTTGCGTTGGTGTTGCGTAAAATGAGGCTGCCGGAGTATCACCTACTGATACAAAATCAGGAACGGTTTTTTTATCTGTACCATATTTATTCGTGACCGTAAGACAAACCGTGTATTTGCCGTTAAACGCGTAATTATGAGTGGGGTTTTGTTCTGTTGAGGTGCTTCCATCCCCAAACTCCCAGAGATAGTTCAGGGGAATACTCCCTTGGGAACGATCAGAAAAACTTACGAGAAGCGGCGCGGTACCGAATTGAGTTGTGGTAAAAAAATCAGCAACCGGTGGGTTTGTAACAATAATAAAACCGGATCCAGATTCCTGTGAAGGAGCTGCATATACACAAGTCGTTGTGGCTCCGCAGAAAATTATAGCAAATAGTAAGAAAAGATATGTCTGGTGTTTCATGGTTTTTGTCATCTCCTGATTCTCTTTTTGGCCTCATAAAGAAGATGGTTGGAAATGTGAATGAAAAAAGGGAGTATAGTTCATTTTTTTTAAGAAAAAATGATTCCTTCTTTCCTGAACTCTTCGATGATCTGTGTATTTAAAAAGTCACGGATAACACTGTTGTGCTTGAATTCCCTGGCATACACAGTCAGTTCAAAGGTCATGGCAGATTTATCCATCTTTGTAAGGTAAACCGTTGGTCCGGGATTTTTTGTAATGATCTCGGATTTAATTTTCAGTGCATCTTCTGCAATCCGGGAAAGTATTACCTTTACATGGTTGATCTCTGTTCCATAGGCAACCGTTACCGGGATCTGAATCCGCACCTGCGGGCTGGGCAGGGAAAAGTTCCGGACAACACTTGTCGTGATTTTATTATTGGGGATCGTAACAACATCCGAATCCAGGGTAATAATCCGTGTGCTTCTTGGACCTATATGGGTAACATCGCCAAGAATATCATTGATAAGCACACGATCCCCTACCTTGAATGGCTGATCGGTTATAATCACGGCACCCCCGAAAAAGTTTGAAAACAGGTCCTGCGCTGCCAGTGCAATGGCAATACCAAAGATCCCGGCTCCCGCAATCAAGGGGGTGATATTGATTTCAAACAAGGTCAGGACGTATAACAGACCGGTAAACCAGATGAGATATTTTGCAATCTTCTGCAGGATTTCAATAATCCGGTCATCAAGATCCGTCTCTGTTGTTTCTGCCAGTGCCTGACCATATGTCCGTAAAAAACCATCAACAAAAGTTGCGATGATCCATGTCCCGACAATAATATACATGGCGAACAGGACTTTTGAATCTGTAATCCACTGATACTGGGGATAGACAAAGATCGCATGCTGTATGGCAAAAAAAAACGGGATAAAAAATGCGAGAATGATGAGAGGTGAACCCAGGGAGTAAACGATCAGGTCATCCATCTTTGTTTCTGTCTGTTCAGCCCGCTTTTTCAGGAAAGCAAAAACAAAATAAATTATGATTGCGGCAATGATGCCGATTGCTATATAAATAAATGAATCCAGAAGTGCTGTCTCCATAGGATTACTATTGGATTTTGTGCCTCTTCAATTTTCAGGTACCCAAATTATCTGGTATTAAGTTCCGTTTGACGGGTATACCTTTCTGAAGATCAAAAAATAAACCGGAAAATTCAGAGAATATAGCTGGTCAGATCTTTTGCAATCACCCAGTCGCAGTAGTGGCAGTGAAGTCCCGTGGGCAGCACGCGGAACTTGCTCCGGATGGGTTCATTGGTGTTCGAGATACAGCCCGGGTTGGGGCAGCGGACCAGTCCTTCGATGACCGTGGGGATCTCGACTCCTTTCTTCTCACAGACTTTGAAATTCCGGATGATATTGATCGATGCATGCGGGGAGATGAGGGCTATCCGGTCGACTTCTTCTTTGGAGAGTTCCCGGTTGGTGAGCTTGACTATGTCTTTTCGCCCCATGTTCCGGCTCGGGACATTGGTGGCAATCGAGAGTGCCTCCTGGGTAGTTCCGGTGATCCCGAGGATCTTGACGACATTGAGCGCTTCACCGCCTTCGATATGATCGATCACGGTACCGTTCCTGATCCTCCGGACGAGAAGGCCTTCATTCTCCCCGGCCTCGGTATGGGTCATTGCATCACATCCATGAGCATTGCCATCCGGACCGGGACGCCGTTCTTTGACTGTTCAAAGTACCGGGCATGGGGAGATTCATCCACACGCGGGTCTATCTCATCCACTCGCGGAAGGGGGTGGAGCACGATGAGATGTTCTTTTGCCTCAGTCAGAAGTTCCGGGGTGATCCGGTAACTGGATGCAACGTTAAAGTAGGACGCGGAATCGGGGAAGCGTTCCCGCTGCAGACGGGTGACATAGAGCACATCGACCAGGCCAATCATTTCCTCTATCGTATCATGGTTCACGATCTTCATTCCCTTGTCAGCAAGCTCGGTGGCGAGCGTGTCGGGGAGTTCGAGTCCCGTGGGGGAGAGGGTGTGCAGCCGGACATTGTATAAAGAGAGTGCGGATGCAAGCGAATGTGCCGTGCGCCCATACCGGAGATCCCCGACCAGCGCCACATCGATTGCATCGATGGGCATGGACTGGCGGATGGTGTACAGGTCCAGCAGTGTCTGGGAAGGGTGCTGGCCGGCACCATCCCCGGCATTGATGACCGGGACCGTTGCAAATTCTGCTGCAAGACGCGCAGCACCCTCCTTGGGATGCCTGATAACAATGGCGTCGGCATACCCGCTCACAACGCGGATGGTATCTGCAAGCGTCTCGCCTTTTGCCATGGAGCAGGCATCCACGCTTCCGACCGATACGGATGTGCCCCCAAGCCGGGCAATAGCGGATTCAAATGACATCCGGGTCCGGGTACTGGGTTCAAAGAAGAGGACGGCAAGGATCTTGCCGCTGAGTGCATTACGGTCGTATTTTTTGCTGTCGATCTGCCGTGCATGATCCATCAGGCGGTCAATTTCACTCCTGTCAAAATCCTTAATCGAAATGATGTGTCGCGTTGCCACCCCTCCACGATAACGTTCTTACGATTATATGATCGTCCTTTCCTAATTAGCTATTCTTCAATTGGGGAGTAAGGATTGAAGCGAAGGGTATCATGCGATATGGTCCGGGAATTTACGGCAGCACTTCCAGGATTCATGTCATGCACTGACAGGAATGATATTATTGGATGCTTACGCATTTTTTATCTGGATTATTAGTTGCGAGGGTGAAGTGTGGTCAATATCCCCATTGCGCGACCGGCCATAGGTCAGGAAGAGATCTCGGCAGTAACAGCAGTTCTCGAATCCGGAATGCTTGCTGCCGGTGACAGGGTGCTGGAACTCGAGACAAAATTTGCCGATTTTTGCGGCACAACGCATGCGGTGGCGATAAACAACGGGACCGCGGCCCTTCATGCGGCTCTCCTTGCCGCAGATATCGGTCACGGGGACGAAGTTATTGTTCCGTCTTTCTCGTTTATTGCAACTGCATCGGCAGTCCTGATGTGCGGGGCAAAGCCGATCTTCTGCGATGTCAATGACCAGACGTTCACTATTAATCCCGAACAGCTCGAAGAGCGGGTTACCCCGCGGACCCGGGCGGTCATCGGTGTGCACCTCTATGGTCAGCCGTCCGATATCGAGGGTGTTCAGAAGGTCTGCCAGCTGCACAACCTTAAGTTGATCGAGGATGCGGCCCAGGCACATGGCGCCCTGTACAATGGCAGCAAGGTCGGAAGTTTCGGGCACTTCGGTTGCTTTTCCTTCTATGCCACGAAAAACATGATCACCGGTGAAGGGGGGATGGTCACGACGAGCGAGAAGGCGTACGCGGAGCGCCTGCGCCTGATCATCAATCACGGCCAGAGTGAAAAGTATGTCCACACCCGGCTTGGCTACAACTACCGCATGACGGATATGGCAGCGGCCCTTGGGATTGTCCAGTTAAAGAAGCTGGATAAGTTTAACCTTCGCCGGAGGAAGAATGCGGATTTCTACAATGCGAACCTCTCGGTCAAGGGGCTCATCACGCCATATGTTGCTCCCGGTATGCATCACGTCTACCACCAGTACGTGATCCGTCTGACCGATGAGTTTCCGATGAAACGCGATGCATTCATGGATTACCTGAAGTCCAAGGGGATAGGTTCAGCAGTGCACTATCCCATACCTATCCATCGCCAGCCATTATTCAGGCTTACGAATTATCCGGATCCCTGTCCGGTCTCCACCCAGCTCTCCTCATCCGTGCTGAGCCTGCCGGTCCACCCGCTGCTGGACCAGAAAGAGCTTGCCTTTATCTGTGAAACTATCAACAAGGTGAAGTGATGAAGCCCGGTAAAATTCCTTTTTAATGTTTTTTCCCGCTTTCATTCATCCCGAAAACTCCTGAATTTTTCGCTTCCAAAATGGTGATTTTCCCCATCCCGTAAAAGGCCGGAATCTGTATCCCCTTATAAGTGATCACCTTAAATCCCAACAAGGAATACAGGCATATATGGACACCGATCTCCGCGATCGTTTCACGGCCTTGTGGCAGAACTATTTTCCCGGCACAGAACTGCCGATCACGTTTGAATTCAGAAATGTATCGGTAACTGCCAAAAAAGTCCCCCCTCCGGAAGGCTGGCGCTGTCTCATCTGCCAGATTGGCCGGGCCAGGAACGGGACCCCAATCACTATGGATGCCCGTTCCGTTACCTGCAGGGGGGGACTCATGTATACGGGATATTCCCATGAACGGCCCCCGGATTTCCGGTACTTCCTCTCGCACGGGAAAGCGGGCGGTGTGGAAGGGGAACGGTACAAGCAGACCCCGGAGATTGTCGATGCCTGGGAGAAGCTGATCCCGTTCTTTTCCTCTTTGGGAAAGGATCTCGTCATTACCCGGTGGGACCAGCTGATGGAAGATGACAATCCCGATGCGGTGATCTTCTTTGCCCGCCCCGAAGTCATGAGCGGGCTGTTCACGCTTGCAAATTTTGACCAGAGCGATCCCAACGGCGTCATCTGCCCGATGGGTGCCGGGTGCAGTTCCATTATCTATTACCCTTGGCTCGAACAGCAGAAAGAAAATCCCAAGGTTATACTGGGCATGTTCGATCCTTCAGCCCGCCCCTGTGTACCGCTCGATATGCTGACGATGGCGTTTCCCATGAAGAAATTTGCCCGGGTTATCGGTTATATGGAGGAGAGTTTCCTGATCACGAAGACATGGGATACGGTAAAAAAGAAGATTGAGCGGAGTGCAACGCTTAATCAGAAGAACTGATTGTCGCTGTTCCGGATAGTTACCGGTCCTTCCGGTACTCCATTTTCTATTTCCTAGCTATCGTCACATACCCTGAGTGACTCACTGAGGTAGATGGCCGGGTCCCTCTCTTGGACCGGGTCATCTCCCGCTCGATCAGCTCGTGGGTATGCACCTCGCGGAATAACGGGGTGGCTTCATCGACTACGATTGCCATCTGCTCTAAGAATGGGGTGTAACACGCGAGATATCCGCCGGATCGCAGCAGGGTAAATGCATGTCTCACATGCTCGGGCTGGATCTGGAGATCGAGATGCACCACGTCATACCTCCCTTCCGCTGCAAGGAAATCTGCGGCCACTGCTTCAACATTCGTGAGTTTCGACTCGGTGATGTTCTTCATTGCAAGCGTGGAGAACTCCGGCCGGACCTCATAGGTCTTTACGGTCTTTGCCACACCGCCAAAGAAGATCGCGGCAATCCCGCTGCCGGTACCGGCATCGAGCACATCGTCATGGTGATTCATGCCGGTATACGCTATGACGAGTCCGATGTCTTTTGGGAGCATCGGGGCACCTGACCGCTTGCCATACGCGAAAAAATCGGTTGGGCGCGGGATACGGATGGTAAACTCTGCACCGCTGTGGGTTGTGATGATATCCCCGCCGGATTTACCGACAATGGACTCGAGCTCGATCTGGCCCTTGTCGGTGCCGAGTTTCCCCGGTCCTGCCTTGACCCAGAATTCCCTTCCCTCGCCAACGAGCAGTACCCGATCGCCCGGCTCGATCATGAGCTGGAGAGGTGCATGATCGCTTCGGCGATATCGCCCTTGGTCGCAACGAGGGCTTCTTTTGCCTTCTCTTCCGATACGTTTGCCGATGCCGCAACCATCGTGATATCTTCTTTGGGGATCTCTACATTAGCAGGTTCGAACCGGATATCCCCGGTGATCTGGTACGTTGTTGAGCCCTGCATGGTCATTGCCTGGACCTCTGCCGAGTCAAAGACATAGTTTCCCTTTGGTGTCTTAATGACAATACTCTGCACGTCTTCAATCGGCTCGACATTCATGCCGAGCTTCTTCATCATCGCCTTCATCTGGCGTGGATTGATATTTCCCGGAAGCATCTTTCTCACTACCCTGCCGTACTCTTACGGCTACTCCATAATT
>JANYKQ010000051.1 GCA_025358115.1 Methanomicrobiales archaeon
AATATCATCAGCTCGAAGGCAGAAGCCGAACAGTATGGCATAGAATATGCAAAAAGCCTCGGGTATGAAGGCCCGGACGCTATCAGGAATATGCGGAGCCTGGATGCATGGACCCTTGTCAATGCAACACCCGATCCGGCATCAGCATTCTGGAAGGTCCACACGCTCCGGTTCAAACCGACTATTGACGGTGTCCTGATTCCTGAGGACCCGGAGAAGATCTTCTTTGAGAAACGGCAGAACCCGGTCCCCCTTATTATCGGGACCAACACGAATGAAGATTCTACGCTCGCCGCAAATACCGGGATGAACGTTACCCAGTACAACACCTATATCCGGTCCCGCTTCGGCGAGTATGCCCCGGAAATCCTGAAAAAATACCCGGCCACAACTCCAGAAGAGGTCCAGCAGCAGATGGGGCGGATCATGACGGATGTTGATTTCAGCGCTGCGGCAAAGTTTGTTGCCGGGTCGCAATCGCAGCTGAACCCGGACACGTACCTGTACCGGTTCTCGTATGTGATGCTGCCGGACAGTTCGCTTGGTGCATTCCATGGCGAGGAACTCTTCTTCATCTTCCGGCCTTCTTCGATTGTCCCGGATCCCGCCGGCGCCCGGGTCTCCGATATGATGATGGATACCTGGGTACGGTTCGCAAAGAACGGCGATCCGGCCGGTGGCAATGTCACGTGGCCGCAGTACACCCGGGAAAAAGGTCAATACCTTGACATCGGGATAAACCCGGTCGTGAAGATGGGGTACTGATTTTTCTTAAAATTTTTTTTAGTTCGGCTATGTTCTTTTGAATTCTCCTTTAAAAAGCGTGCGATGACCGGTTCAGGGCCGGGCCGTTACGCGGAGACACAGCCAGCCCCCGGGTTTCTGAAACTTTTGGGGTGGGCTTATCCGGATGTATCGAAGACCGGGTTCATTTTTTTAAAAAGAAATACTCAAATCCATTGTTGCCTATTTCAGGGCTTCCTTCTCCTGAAGCCCCGGCCGTTAACGGGGCTTTTGCCCCCCGCAGCGGAGCGTCAGATTCCCCATCGCTTACATTGCTTCCCCTTTTATCACGTTGTTAGTATGCTTTTGCGGCAGGAGAAAAAGCGGGTTCTGATGGGGAACAAAGAGTCATAGCCATTCGCAGGCGCGTGGAGTGCAGCCGTTCGTTCCTGAACAATATCATAACCACTCGTCCATCAGGCCATTTGCGGGCGTGTGGAGTGCAGCCTGCTGGATCGGGAGATCGATGGCAAAGTAGTGGAGCATTGCTACGACAGTACCCAATATCGCCAGTGCAATAATGAACCATACCAGTTTTTTCAGTGCGTCAGATTGTTGTATTTCGGACATTGACCTGTCTCCGGTTATGTCCTTTCAGACACAATCGTTGATAAACGTTGTTTTTAATGGGGATCAACAGACGCGTTTCATGTGTCTGATATGAATTAAGGATGCATAGTGAAGATTTGAAAAATAAAAATATTCTCCAATACATGGTATCTTTCTTTAAAAAATCTCTAAAAAAGAAAATTGAATTTGATTTTTTTCATAAACTAAATAACCTTCATTGTTATCTGATTTGCCTGATTTACTCCATCAGGAGATGATGCTGGTTGCGTTACCTGCACTGCCTTCTCTTCATGTGAAGAAGAGGTTGGTTGCACGCCTTTAACAACACTCTTGATTATCGAAGGATCTTTAGTATCAAGCGTGAAAGTAAGGAGCGATCCGTCTTTTTTGGATTGTTCCATTAAACCGAGATATGTCTTGTAGCCGGGAATATTTTTTCCAAGTGTGTAAATGCGTGCAGATGGAGTAAGCCATACCGTAGCATATTGAGCATTTGCATTTTCGTCCACCAGGATAACCTGCATCGTTATCTGATGATCAAATGTGCTGTTATCGGGGGTCTGATTCATTGCAGTACCTGGCGAAACCGCAGTCCCCGGAACGGTATTCTGTATGCCAGAAAATGCACCGGTACATCCGGCACCCAGCAGTACAACAAAGAGTATCCCCACGCAAGGGAGAATTCCGGATCGTATACAGGATTGTGATTGTTTTTTACCGGACATTATCTACTCCGCAACGATTATGGGATGTTCAATGAAAAAGCATTTCTCGCACAACTCGTAACCGGTTCTGATATTGCCTTTGAGAGACACTCTATGTTCTTCTCCAGCGCTTTTCCGCTTTGCGGAGTAATCACCCTGTCATCAGCCTTTTGTCCCTGTTGTTTCCGGAGCAGCCCGGCCCTCCCGGTACCGCTCGCTCTCCCAAAATCTCCGGTACCTGCCCGGTCCGGTGCCCGTTCCTGTACCGCTCAATTGTCAAACGGCATGCGATGACCGGCTCAGGGCTGGGCCGTTACAAAGAGAGTGGCCAGCCCCCGGGTTTCGGAGGGGGCGGGTGAGGCCCGGGCCTTCCGGTACCTGCAAAAGAAGCCCTGATCGGGAAAAAGTGGTAAATGGGGGGTATGTCTGATCCCGGCATGTTCCCCCGGGATTATACTCTTACACCATTCCAGAACTGGGTAGTATTTTTCAAGGCCCCGACACCATCAACTGCGTCAACCCAGTGTCCATGGAACGATCTTCCATTCTCTGACAGCTCAAATGTGTACCATCCTGTATACGTCCCGGTGTTGTCAGTATCGGACCAGATGCCGGTAAGCTTGTTTCCATCTGCGGTACCGTTGATTGTGCCATAGCAATTGCCGGTAAAAACGCTTCTGTCTGCGGTATTGTTGACCGTGCCTTCGCATTCGTCGCCGCTGCTATAGGTCCCGGTCACAGAAGAACCCGTCTGGGTAATTGAAAAAACCTCGACGAAGAGTCCGGTTTCCCCGAAATTATATGTCGTAGCCCAGGTTCCGGACCAGGGCGTGGCGGTAGAAGCAGTCGCGTTTGTTCGCACAGCTGTTGGGGCAGATGGCATCGGGGCAACGGTCTTGGCAACGGGTGTTGTTGCAGGTACTGTACCGGAAGAGCTCGTGCAACCGGCAGCAATCACCATGACACAAACAAGACTGGCCAGAATAATCGCAAGTGATATTTTCATAAAACGTTCTTACAGAATTCTTCTCTCTCCGGTAATTAACTCTGCTGATAAAAAACGGTACGTTTCTGGCTGTCCTGGTTTTTTAGTCCACTCCCGTTAACTCCGCGAGCTTCTTCCATGGGGCCCTGTCCCGTACTATGCCTAAGTAGAGCGCCCGGGTTTTCTGAGGGGACATGAGTGGGGCCCGTGCCGGAAGATTTCCCGGCCGGATTTTTTCGAGAGAGAAAATATTACTCCAGGAACTTTAAAAAAATTAATCGTAATTCCGGAACAGCGCCGGGTTCTGTCTCCGGATCCACCAGCGCCGGATCAGAAAACCTCCAGCGACAAGCACCAAAACGACCCCCCCAACAATCGCGAGGGTCAGAAGCGGGAGAGCGGGTGCCGGTTGAGAGGCTGCCGGTATGGCTGTGGTCTGTGTTGTTACAGGTCTGACGGTAACCGCAACGGGTGTGGGGGTTTTGGCAGCGGTTGCCGGTAACAGGTCCCCAAAGGTCTGCCCTGCCGGCGTACGTGTTGCCAGCGGTGTACCTGATGTGACACCGGCCTGTCCGGTGATCGCAAACCGCGAGAGTCCGGGGCTTGCTGCTGTGTAATACGCCACTCCGTTTTCAACTTTGACCAGCGTTGTGGGGAGTGCAACCCATGTTTGTCCCACCAGATGGTACATGACGACATTCTGCGGGGCGAGCTGGTGTTCAGTCAGCCACGTGACCGGCACCGTGAATGATATGACCGCTTCGCTGATGGTGGTGTACCGTGCCGGCGTGATATCCACATATTCATAGACCATTTGGGCCGGTGGTGCAGTGTTCAGTCCCGGCCCGGAGACTACGGTACCGGTTACAATGGCTCCGGAGATCCCGGTGCCGTTGATTGTAACCTGCGTAACGGCAGATTTACCGCCTACATTTACTTTGGTGGTTCCGGGTACCTGCTGCGGGGTTACCATGCTGACGGGGCCATCATTATCTCCGCCCCCCCCTACGGAAGGACCGGGCGTAGTACTTGTTCCACCGAGCCCGAATTCTGAAAATCCGAGCAATGAAGTTGCTCTGAAATAATCAATATTTCCCGCATCGGTGACAACGAACGTAGTGGGCAGCATCTGCACTACCCCGGTATCAGAGTACCTGAAGATCTTAATCGCACCAGTACCTCCATTTGCAAGAACCCATGGGTGACTGGCGCTCATGTTTATGATCACGCCGCTTGCAGTGAGATTTCTATTGAACGGTGCAACACCGCCAATTTGCAATGTGTATGCGATATTTCCCAAGGTCAGACCGTTGTTTGTTGCAGCAAGCTGGAACGCATTCGTTACTGTTGTATTAGCTCCGGTTACAATCTCCTGCTGAAGTGTGCCGCTTGTTGTCTGGTTCTGTCCAATGATAAGTGATGTGCTCACCGTTCCAAGACCCGGTAATGGTGCTGTAAATGGGGTGCTGTCCATCGTGACATTGGAAACTGATATGTTTACATAGCAGGTATTTTTCGTAATATTCGCGCCGTCAAAGGTATATTTCTGCCACCCGAGTGCAGGATTGGTCACAAGAACCTGAGTGGTGGTATTTGTGACCGTCATTCCCGGATCACACGTGGAAACATTGACATTAGTCTGTCCACCGCCTGTCGTTTGGGTTATATTTGTATTTTCTGTGCTATTCTGTCGGGAAACTGCAGCGACTGATATATACTGGGATAGCGTTTTGGCATTCGATCCAAAGGCATTGGCTGCAGTCAGCTTTACCGTGAAGTAGCCGGAGGTTACATACGTGAATACCGGACTCTGAATGGTGCTGGTGTTTCCGTCTCCGAAAACCCAGTTCCAGCTTGTCGGAGTTCCGGTTGAGGTATCGGTGAAGGTCACGGCAAGCGGAGCCGTGCCTGAGAGGGGAGTTCCGGCGAAGCTGGCGAGCGGAGCAGCTGCCGGCGTACTCACATTCACCCACGTAATTCCGGATATACCGGAGCCGCCGCTGTTCGTTGCCGTTAAATTGACCGACCAGTTCCCTGCAACAAATGCCTGTGTGGCATTATTGGTTGTGCTGAACTGTTCCCATGCGGTAACAGTGAGATTGTTCCTGCCCCATTTCCATGACGTCGGCGTGTTGGTGGATGTGTCGTTGAACACCATCGTAAACGGTGCAACACCTGCCCAGCCCTGAGAGGTAGTGTTGGTTGCTACTGATGTGTTCATGGAACTGAAACTGGCGACCGGGGTTACCGTAGCTGCCGATACATTAACCCACGTGACCTGCGTTGAAATGCTCGACCCGAGCGAGTTCGTTGCGTTCAGTTTGATCGTGTAGTTGCCTGCCGTTCTGAATTCGTACGGTATGTTTGCCAGCGTCACGGTGGTGGTATTGATGTAAAACGGTACATTATTGCCGGTTACATTCGTTGCGTTCCAGACCCAGCTTGTCGGTGGACCGGTTGATGTGTCAGTGAACACCATGCTGAACGGTACAACACCTGCCCAGCCCTGCGAGGTAGTGTTGGTTGCTGCTGATGTGTTCGTGGAACTGAAGCTGGCGACCGGGGCTACCGGAGCTGCCGATACATTCACCCACGTGACCTGCGTTGAAATGCCCGACCCTAACGAGTTCGTTGCGTTCAGTTTGATCGTGTAGTTGCCTGCCGTTTTGAATTCGTACGATATGTTTGCCAGCGTCCCGGTGGTGGTATTGATATAAAACGGTACATTATTGCCGGTTACATTCGTTGCGCTCCAGACCCAGTTTATCGGAGTACCGGTTGATGTGTCGTTGAACACCATGCTAAACGGCGCAACACCCGCCCAGCCCTGCGAGGTAGTGTTGGTTGCTGCTGATGTGTTCCCGGAAGTGAAACTCACCACGGGCACCAGAATCCTTCTGAACTCAAGGCGGGCGCCGACCACCGCATACGTATACGACGCAATATCAGACGGAGCCAGAGCCCCGACCCCCGCTTTCCCGGCATCATCACAATAGCCGCCCGATTGCAGAATATTTGGAGTGGCAGCGGTTTCTGATCTCGGAGCATAATAATAATCCGATACATAGGTGGCATCTGAACCTCCTACGGATGACGGCAGGAATAACGGTCGGACACCCTCCGTATCAGCTAAATTTATTTGCCAGCCTTCTGTGGGAAGTGCTCCGACAGATTGGTTGTCGTTTACCCCTAAGGGAATGGCAAATGTTGTTGCCTGACCGGTTAGTCCCAATCCCGTTGCGTTGATTACATTAGTACCGGTTGTTGTTGCGGTAAACCCGTCCTGGAACTGCCAGACATTCCCCCACAGGTTTTCAATACCCCGGTAGGATACCGGGGTTTTACCATAGAGACCCGTCCCGTTACCCGTGGCATTAATTGCGTGGATTGCTGCATCGATGCCATCCGCTCCACTGTTTGAAGGGGTGGAGCCACCCGTATCGACAATTCCTCTCGATCCCGTCCATGCGGTCTGACTGTCCAGGGTAACCATTTCGGTATAGAACAGTTGTCGTAACGCTGATAACGTCCAGACGTTGGTTATACCCCACCCGGCACCTTTGTTTTCAGCATACGTTCGTGCGGTACCGATAGTCATATCCACATTCGGCGTTTTTCCGGTTGCACTTTGTAATTTACTGCCAGCCAGATTTGCATCGTATCTGCCTACGTAATAGTAGGGCGCTGCTGTTCCCGCCTCTGTTCCGGTACCCCGCTGGTTGAACACCGGTGCTACGGTATAATGGAGTGCTTCTTGTGCAGTGGGTGAAATCCAGTAAGAGAAATTCCCATTCGAATAGGTACTGCACGTATAAAATTTCGGGATCTCTACCATCACATCCCCGTATGTGCCGGTTAAATCCAAACCATCACCACGGTTGTTTGTGCCGTAGAGAACCGGTGTAGAGTTGCTTGCATTTACCACAACCGTTTTCATGCCACTCCACGGCAGATGGTCGTTGAACCATGTCCCATTATGGTCAATTACCGCTCCGTTCGAATCTATCTGGTACAACCGGGGGGATGAATCCGATGTGTTCCACCGGAACCCGATAACACCGTCAATTGCCGGAACAGTCACGGTATACACCGCCGAAGTCGTTGCGCCAAGGATGCTGGTAGTGCCGCTTTCACAGGCGATGAGGTAGTATGTGCCGGCAGTCTTATCGACCAGGCTCACTCCGTCAACGGTTGTCGCAACAGAGACTGGCAGGGACGCAATCCCGGTCTTTACCTTCGTTCCTGTTATCGTGGTATTGCTGGTCCCGAGGTAGAGGTCAACGGTCGTGAGGGCGCCGGTGGGATTGAGTTTCAGACCGTCCACACTCGCAGCCCCCGCAGCCCCTGTGGTGATGCCCGTTGCAGTGAGGAGGACGTAGGGTGGCTGGAAGATATACGCAGCGCCGGCATACGAACCGGCAGTTTTGTTTTGCGGCGCCCCGACAAGCACCACTGCCCCCGAACTATTGAGCGCCACGGAACCGCCGAAGTTGTCGCTAAATTCGCCACCCGATGCGCCGCCCGTGAATTTTGCAGTCGCGGCGGATGCAGAGGTTGTCCCGCTCCAGCCCCCTGCCGGCATCGTGAAGATATACGCAGCGCCGGTCAGCGAATCGGCAGTTTTGTTTTGCGGCGCCCCGATGAGCACCCGAGTCCCGTCGGAAGAGAGCGCCACGGAAGTGCCGAATCTGTCGCCAAGCCAAGAACCATCTACCAGGTAACCACCGGCGCCGCCGAGGAAGGTCGCGGTCGCGGCTGATGCAGAGGTTGTCCCGCTCCAGCCCCCTGCCGGCATCGTGAAGATATACGCAGCGCCGGCCTCATTACCGGCAGTTTCATTGTATGGCGCTCCGACGAGTGCCACTGCCCCGGTACTATTGAGTGCCACGGAAGTGCCGAACAGTTCAGTCGCGCCCCCGGTGAGGGTTGCGGTCGCGGCTGATGCAGGTGTCGTCCCGCTCCATACGCCCCCGGGCGCCTCGAAGATGTACGCAGCGCCGGAGTTGCTCATACCGGCAGTGTCGTTTTCCCGCGCCCCGACAAGCGCCACTGCCCCCGTACTATTGAGCGCCACAGAATAGCCGAACAGGTCACCAGCTGCGCCGCCGGTGAAGGTTGCAGTCGTGGCGGATGCAGATTTTGAACTCCAGCCCCCTGCCGGCATCGTGAAGATATACGCAGCGCCGGCGTTATTTCCGGCAGTGTCGTTGTACATCGCCCCAACGAGCGCCACTGCCCCCGTACTATTGAGCGCCACGGAATTGCCGAACTCGTCTTCAGCTGCGGCGCCGGTGAAGGTTGCGTTCGCGTTTGATGCCGATGTTGTCGTCCCGCTCCATACGCCCCCGGGCGCCACGAAGATGTACGCAGCGCCGGCATTGCTCATACCGGCAGTGTGGTTTTCCCGTGCCCCGACAAGCGCCATTGTCCCCGCACTATTGAGCGCCACAGAATAGCCGAGCTGGTCAAACACTGCGTCGCCGGTGAAGGTTGCAGTCGCGGCGGATGCAGATTTTGAACTCCAGCCCTCTGCCGGCATCGTGAAGATATACGCAACGCCGGCGTTATTTCCGGCAGTGTCGTTGTGATACGCCCCGACGAGCGCCACTGCCCCCGAACTATTGAGCGCCACGGAATTGCCGAAGTAGTCATCAGCTGCGTTCCCGGTGAAGGTTGCCTTCGCCTTCGAAGCGGAGACAACCACCGGGTCGATGGTGACTGGGTAGACGGCACCGGTATCGTCCACAACCCAGGAGAGCGTCATGCCATCGGTTGCGAGAGATGCCGGGAGAACCCTGCCGTCAGAAGAGAACGCACGCAGACCGGTGTACTCAAAGATCGGTGTCCCCGATGCATCGGTCAGGATGAGCGTCTTTGTGTCCTTAAGGGAGAGGGAGTTGTCTCCGGTGAGTCCAAACCCGACCTGCAGCAGACCGCTCCCTGCCGGGCGGCTCGCGATGGTTATGCCCTGCTCCACACCCTCGTCATTGTTCCTGTACCATTCCGTATAATCCGGTCGCGTGATGTTCAGCTGCCGCCCGTCAGCCTGAACATGACCCTTCCCGGCAGGAGAGAGCCCGTCACCCCTCCCGATGCCAAGAAGGGTCAGCCCGAATGCGTTCTCTCCTCCGGAGAATTTTGCCGTGCCGTCAGACGTGTACGTGAACGTGATCCGGTTCGCCGCATTGCGGGCATACCAGTCACCGGTCGCCGCATCGCAGGAGAATGCGTGGAGTGTGTTTTGTATCAGGGACTTGAGTCCCGCCGCTTCAGAGGGTGCGAGCTTCTCATCGATCACGGCAAAGGGGTCTGTACTGTTCCCGCCCGTCCGGGTTTCCTTTGTTCCCCCGGTCGAGAGGAGCGCCTTTTTGCTGTCCGGTGCTGCAATGCGGGCGGGGAATAATCGTGCCCTCCACCCGGAACTGGCGGTTTGCAGGGTCCATGCCTGGGTACGGTTCCCGTACGAAAACAGGAGTTGCCCGGAGAGCGGGGACTCATGGGAGTTGATGGCCGCTGCTGACAGAACAGGATTCTTTGTAGTGGAAAGGCTGGGATGCAGAGCCGGGTCAGCTGCTGATACGATTGAAGTTATGAGTGCGATACTAAGAACAAGAACGAGAAGCAGACGGAGAGTGAGTGGATTATTTCGCATAGGATCGTTCCCTTTATTTTACCCGCCAGAATTTTTGGAAGGTGACCGGATGGATGGATTCAGAGAGATTTCCGGATGGGGACTGCAGGACAACAGGACAGGACATAGCAATTATCATTTCTCGCTCTCTGAAGATATAAAATATTTTTAGATTTGGCATCCCCTTAAAAATCATAAAAATAAAAATTGGTTTCTGCTTTGGGAATGTCCCTGGAGTGCTGTAAAAAGTGAAGATGCCCTGCATGACACCCGACTCGTTCCGGATTAGCCGGGCCTATCCTGGTACCGCCACTCTCCCAAACGCTCCGGTAACTGCCCGTCCCGGTGCCCGTTCCTGTACCGCTCAATTGCCAGACGGCGTGCGATGACCGGTTCAGGGTCGGGCCGTTACGCGGAGAGAGGCCAGCCCCCGGGTTCCGGAGGGGACGGGTGGGGCCGGGCCTTTCGGTAACGGAGTGGCCGGAGCCCTTTCCGGTTCCGCTCACTCTGCCATGATTTCCCGGTTTTTTTGTCAAATGATATACCCTGATACGATGCTCTGGTTATTTTCCGGTTCAGCGGTTCCCCAACTTTAATCAGCCATCGCGTCCGTGAAGGATATATCGCGACCGCGTGGTGTCCCATGAGACGCTTCCTCCCCGTTCTTACCCTCATCATCGTCCTGTGCCTTGCTGCCGGGTGTACCAGTGCCCCCCCTGTACACCCTGCACCTCCCGTACCGTCAGTGCAGGCAGCTCCGGCAGTGTCGATCAATGCAGCCCCGGTCCAGTACGCCGATGTCAACGGGGTGAAGCTTGCGTACCGCGAGTTCGGGAGCGGGGACCCGCTCCTCGTTATTGTCGGGTTCGGGGTTACCATGGAGCAGGCCAACGAAACCGCCATTGGCATCTTCGCCTCGAAATACCATGTCTTCCTGTACGATCACCGGGGAATGGGGCACAGCAGCGCCGGTAATGTGACCCCGTCCATCGGCCTGTACGCGGATGATGCCGCCGGACTGATGCAGGTGCTCGGGCACGACAGCATGCATGTCTACGGTACCTCCATGGGTTCCTTCATCGCCCAGGAACTTGCCCTGGGCCATCCCGGACGGGTGCGAAAGATGATCCTTGACTCCCCGTCGTACAGTATCCAGGTACCGGAGACCCGTACCCTCAAAGTCTACCTGGAATCCGTTGCTGTCGATCCCGCCTCACTCCCCGGTCTGCGGGACGAGGCCCGGGCAATCCTGGCATGGAACGGGACCGAAGATCGGTTGCCGGCGATAAACAGGGATATCATGCTCGTGGTTGGCACGGAGGACGCCATAACGCCCGCGGTCCTCTCGGTCCGGATGGCAGAGAAGATCAACCGTTCCTGGCTGATCCGGTTCCAGGGTCTCCCTCATGCGGGTGGCGGTGTTGCACCGGAAGAGTACGGCAGGACAATGCTGTTCTTCCTTGGGACGAATGAATCCTTCGGGAAGTAACTCTTGTTCCGGGCAGGTGGACAGAAAAGCACCTGGTTTACGGAAACTCTTACGAGAAAAATGTACAGGAAAATGATCCCGGAAACAGCAATAGACCTGTCCAACTGCCCGGATTCCGGTACCTGCCCGGTCCGGTGCGCCTGTGCCTGTTCCGGCCAATTGTTAAACGGCATGCGATGACCGGTTCAGGGCCGGGGCGTTACAAAGAGAGGCGGCCAGCCCCCGGGTTTCAGTAAAAAAAAAGCGGATATCATAAGAATTCAAGACGTGTCGTAACCTTTATCCCCCATTGTTTTAGTTTATTCTTTCATCGGGAAGCATGTCATCCCGCATATCGTAAAGGAGGAAAACAAACCATGGCTCAAAAACTCCCGCCCAATCTCACCCGTGTGACGTATCACAGATTATATGCGGACGCACAGGGTGGTTCTCACTTTGATACAGTAACGGTCGAACAGAGTCTCGCGACTGGTGCGCCCCCCGCTGCCCCGTTCTACATCTCCGTTGACCAACCCGCATCGAAGTATCGCTTCTATTCGTTTCAGCCCGGCTGGATCGGCGACTGGCACCCGTGTCCCGCCCGGCAGTTCCTGGCCCTCATGTCGGGTGAAGTGGAAATGGAGACAACCGATGGCACGGTCAGGAGGTTGGGACCGGGGGATCTCGTCCTGCTGGAGGATACCTCGGGCAAGGGCCACGTGACCAGGAACATCGGTGACGGGTACGCTATGTTCTTCGTGGTTCCCATCTCCCAAAGCCAATAAGTGCACGGCCCGGTGCCCGTCCCTGTACCGCTCAATTGCCAGATGGCGTGCGATCACCGGCTCAAGGCCGGGCCGTTACAAAGAGGGTGGCCAGCCCCCGGGTTCCTGAGGGGGCCGGGCCGGAAATTTCCCTGCCGGATTTTTTCGAGAGAGAAAATATTACTCCTGGAACTAAAAAAAAATTAATCGTAATCCCGGAACAGGGTCGGGTTCTGCCTGCGGATCCACCAGCGCCGGATCAGAAAACCACCCGCGACAAGCACCACAACGATCCCACCAACAATCGCGAGGCTCATAAGCGGAAGAGCGGGTGCCGGTTGAGAGACCACCGGTATGGCTGTGGTCTGCGTTGTTACAGGTCTGACGGTAACCTCAGCGGGTGTGGGGGTTTTGGTAACTCTGTCCTGTGACAGATCCCCATAGGTCTGGCCTGATGGGGTAAGTGTTGCCAGCGGTGTACCTGAAGTGATGTTGAACTGTCCAGTGATCGCAAACCGCGAGAATCCGGAGCTTGCTGCAGTATAATACGCGACTCCGTTTTCGACTTTGACCAGCGTGGTGGGGAGTGCAATCCATGTCTGTCCCACCAGATGGTACATGATGACATTTTGTGGGGTGAGCTGGTGTTCGGTCAGCCACGCGACCGGCACCGTGAATGAGATGACCGCTTCATCGATCGTGGTGAACCGTGCAAGGGTGATATCCACATATTCATAGACAATCTGGGCCGGTGGCGCAGTGTTCAGTCCCGGTCCGGAGACTACGGTACCGGTCACGATGGCACCGGAGATCCCGGTGCCGGTGATTGCAACCTGCGTAACATGGGAATTACCGCCA